>QIHU01000328.1 GCA_003231035.1 Acidobacteriota bacterium | reverse complement strand
CATGCAGGTGGACGGGCGGGGGGCGCCGGGGTTTGTCAAAGCGACCGCTGTGGTGCGGCTCGAAGAGGCGGGAGCGAAGACGACCATGCACTACGACAGCGACGCCCAGGTGGGCGGTCGCATCGCCGGGGTCGGGCAGCGTTTGCTGAACAGTTCGGCCAAGGCGATCATCAAACAGAGTCTAGAGGGGCTCGGCGAGGTGATCGCGGCGACCACGGTGGCGCGGGAGGAAGGGGTGGACGAGCAAGAGGCCAAGGCGGCGGCGGTGGAGGCGGTGGAGAAGCCGAACGGAGTTCGCCGCTAGCGTCGCCAAGGAGGTGGCGAAAGATCTAGCTCCGGCGGGGAGCCGGTGGATCTTGTTGGTGGGGGTGTCGATCTTGATCGCCCTGGCGGTCTACTTCCGGGGGTGCTGATGGATCACGGTGAGTGCCAATACATCGGCGGCGAGTGGGTGGCGTCGCGCGGCGATGGTTGGATCGAGGTGGTCAATCCAGCGACCGAGGCGACCTTGGCGCGGGTTCCCGCCGGCAACGGGGCGGACATTGCGGCGGCCGCTGAGGCGGCGCGGGCCGCCTTCGCTTCGTGGTCGTCGGTGCCGGCCGAAGAACGTGCCGACCTCCTCGACCGGCTGGCCGACGGTCTCGAAGAGCGCCGCGATGAGATTGGCGACACCATCAGCCGGGAGATGGGGATGCCGCGCAAGCTCGCTCGCCAGATCCAAGCTGGCCTGCTTCCCGGCACCGCCCGCGGCTACGCCCAGCTGGTGCGCGAGATGCCCTTCTCGCGCCGGCTCGGCACTACCTTGATCGTGCGCGAGCCGGTGGGGGTGTGCGGCTTGATCACGCCGTGGAATTTCCCGCTGCACCAGATCGTCGGCAAGGTTGCCACCGCCCTGGCTGCGGGTTGCACCATGGTGCTCAAACCCAGCGAGGTGGCGCCGCTCAACGCGGTGATCTTGGCGGAGATCTTGGAAGAGGTCGGGCTGCCGGCCGGGGTCTTCAATATGGTGCACGGCGAGGGCGGCGTGGTCGGCGCGGCGCTGGCCGCCCATCCGGCCTTCGACATGGTCTCGATCACCGGCTCCACCCGGGCCGGGGTTTCGGTGGCCAAGGCGGCGGCCGATACGGTCAAGCGGGTAACCCAGGAACTCGGCGGCAAGTCGCCCAACATTCTGCTGGACGACGCCGATTTCGAACGGGCGGTGGCCGGCGGGGTGCGCTCCAGCTTCCTGAACAGCGGCCAAACCTGTAGCGCGCCGACCCGCATGCTGGTCCCCAAGAGCCGCCAGGGCGAAGCGGAGGCGATTGCGCGACGCACGGCGGAGGCGATGCGGGTGGGCGATCCCGCGGAAGCCGAAACCCAGCTCGGCCCCCTGGTCAGCCAAGCGCAGTACGACCGTGTGCAGGGGCTGATCGCCGCCGGAATTGAAGAGGGCGCGCGGCTTCTCACCGGCGGTCTGGGAAAGCCGGAAGGGCTGGAACGGGGCTACTTCGCCAGACCGACCGTCTTCACCGAGGTGGTCAACTCGATGCGCATCGCCGGTCTTGTCCATCTTGGCCTATGACGACGAGGAGGAGGCCATCGCCATCGCCAACGACACCGCCTACGGCCTCGCCGCCTACGTCTACTCCGGGGACCTCGACCGCGCCCGCCGCCTCGCCGCCCGCCTGCGCGCCGGCCAGGTGCAGCTCAACGGCGCGCCCTTCGATCCCAAGGCCCCGTTCGGTGGCTACAGGCAGTCGGGCAATGGGCGGGAGTTCGGCGAGTGGGGGCTGGACGAGTACCTGGAAACCAAGGCGATTGTAGGGTACGAAGCGGGGTAGCGAGGATGGATTGGTGTTTTCTCGCTGGTCTTTGCGCACTACTAGGTGAGCCACCTCGGGAAACGCGGAAGGCCGTCGGTCCTTGTCGGTTGCGGTTTCCTAGAGCGATTCGTTGTGAGTCTTTGGCCCCTGGGAGGCGAGCGGCTGCTCGGAGGTGGCTCGATGAGGAACCGCTGAATCCCGGAGCCTGGGGGGGGCCGGCCGTCGTAGTTAACTACGGGCCGGTCCTCCGTTTCTGGTTCCGCAACGAAGGAGGATTGGACATGTTGACGCTCACCACCTGCACACCGAAACTTGAGGACTCTCGGCCTCGCGGCAAAGCCACTGTGACTTGGGCCTTGGTCGTGGGGCTGGCGCTGGTCATCTCCACTTTGCCCGCCGGTGCTTCCGAGGCAAAGGTGGTGATCCTCGAAATCTCCGCCACCGGTGCGGACGCCGAAGCGCGCTGGTCTCTGCTTCCAGGCCAACAACTACCGCTGGGCTCGCGCCTGGTGGTCCGCGATGAAGAAGGCGCCGAGGTGACGAGTGCCGCGCTGCCCCAGTCCCCGTGGGAAGCCCCCCTCGCCAAATCGGTTCTCTTGCCCGATGCTCTAGGCCAGGTGGCCACATTCGGCCGGCAATATTGGGGGGTGATCGAGGATTTCCTGGGGCAGCAGCTAAGCGCAGCCTACCCGTATCGCCTCCTGGCGACCGTTGAGCCCGCAAGCTCGCAATGTGGTTATGACGTCATCGGTGGCGTTGGATCCTCCGGCGTGGTGCTGCTCAGCCCCGCACTGGACACGCTGCTCAACGGTCTCGGCTACTGCGACTTGATCACGACGCTGCAAGCGCTGCCACCGAGCCACCTTTTGGCTTGCGAGATCGAGGATTTGATCAGGGTGCTAGGGGAGCAGCCCATGCCCCTCGCGCAAAAGCCAGCGGGCCGGCGATCGGAGTTGGTTCCTCCCGTGGAGCCTAGTCTGCCTGCGCAGTGTGGGGAGCCCTGTGGTTTTTTCTGGCAGGCGGTGGTCGTCGGCACCTCGGTAGACGATGCCTATATCCTCAGCCAGGGTGATTCCAACCTGTATCCGGGTTTTTTCGAGGCCGAGGTAGAGCGCGACTCAGGCCATCAATGTGTGGAGTTGCAGGCTGTCGGGCTACCCGATACCCTGCAACCCTACTCCCTGTCGGTGGCCTACGAAGACAGCCTCCAGGTCGATCTTCAGCCGCGTCGCGGGTCGGGGTCCCTCAGTTGCGCTTGCCAAGCCATGGGCGATTTTCAGGCCGACTACGCCAGCGAAGTGGAGGCGACCGCCGACAGCCCGAGCGGCCCGGGCGCGGCCAGTGCCGC
>QIHU01000028.1 GCA_003231035.1 Acidobacteriota bacterium | reverse complement strand
CGAAGGTCAGCCCCGGCGACGGAGTGTCGCCGCTGGCGAAGCCGGCCGCCGTCAACCCCAACGCCGCCAGGCCAAAACCGACCAGCAGCCCAAGGGGCAGTCGGCCAGGGCGCCTTCCTGGGCGGGGCGGGGCCACGATCGAACCGGCGAGCAGACCGGTCTCCGACACCCTACCCAGCTTGCGAATCGACCACCAGAGGGTCGCCACCACCACCGCCACCGCGATCAGCCAGCCGATCAGCAGGCTCAGCGGCCGTACAGAGAGCTCGTACCCACCGCCGACTGCCACCTTCCTCGCAAGCCGGCGAGCATCATCGCGGCATAGGCCACGGCGGCGGCGAGGCCCACGAGCGCTCCCCCCATCGCCACCACGCCCCCCTCCGCCAAGAAGCGGCCGCGAATGGAGCGCACCCTAAAGCCGAGCGCCCGCAACAGGCCAATCTCCTTCGCCCGTTGCTCGATGCTGAGTCGAAAAAGCAACCCCACCAAGAGCGCCGCGGCCGCGATCAAGAACTGGCTGAACGCGAGGAAGAGGCCAGAAAAGTCCGTGGCCCCGGTGGCCGCCGCCAACCCCAGCTCCCGCACCGGCCGGAAAGTCAGGCCGAAAGCTGCGGGGCCCAGGCGCCGAGGCAGCGCCAGGGTCAATGCCTGCTCCAACTCCTCCACCGACCCTCCCGACGGCGGAACCAGCCGCAGCGAAGTGGTGTCGCCAAACCGGCTCTCCCACAAGGCGCGCCCCTGAGCCAAAGAGAGGAAGGCCTTGGGCGTCGCCCGGTACAAATCCCAATACTCCTCGTCCCGTGGAGAGATCCGCGCCAGATCGACCGGAAAGGGCGGATCCCACTGCGACATATCCCCCGCATCCGCCATACCCGGAAACTCGGGAGTCAGAGTTGGATCGCCACCCTGCCCGTCCATCGAAACGACCCCACGCAGCCGAAAGCGCTTCGCAAGGGTGGTCAACTCGTCGCGCGGCCCCAGGTGATAGTAGGTCAACACCACTTCCGCTGGATCTCCACCCACCCCCAGATCAGCCGCAGCCCAACCGTTGAGATAAATCTCACCCTCCTGAAGCTCCTCCGCGGGCCCACCGTCGAGCAAGCGAAACCCACCCCGCACCCCCGAACTCGACCAATCCAAAGCCGCCACCGTCGAATAAACCACCTCTCTTCCCGAGGTGCCAGTCACTTCGGGAGAATCGGGTGGCACCTCGGTAGGAGAGGCCTGGTTCGCTCCTTGGTCAGCAAAGTTGGCTTCGTTTTCGATATCGGACTCCACTTTCATCGCCGTATCGACTAATTCTCCCTGCTCCGACTCCACCAACCTTATCGAGTTAGCCAAATACGTCAGCACGGGTTGGGCCGTCGCGCCGAGATTTTCGGCCTCTTGGGCTACTGCTTTGGACAGTTGGGCGGAAAGAACGAACTCGGAGCTCTCCACCACCAATCGCCCCTTGCCCTGGCGAAAACGAAGGCCCAGATCCTCAGCCGTAACGATCCGCTTCAGGGCTCTCTCCAGCCCATCATTCCCTCCTGTCGCCAGGAGCAAGTTGACCTTCGTCCCTTCGCCAAGGGTTCGCTGAAGCCGTGCTAGATCCACAAAAACGTTGAAAGGTCTTCCCTGGCGCGGCACCAATCCGAAGGCACCCATCCCATCGTCCGCGACGATCTCCGTCACCACCAGTCGCAGCCTCTCTAGCCGGTCCTCTTCCTCTTCGCGACCAATGAGGCTTTCTTGATGAATTTCCGCCGCCCGTTGGAATGAGAACAACAGCCAATCTCTCCCGCCAGCCTCTCGTTGAGCGCCACCGATGGGAAGAGTTGACCGGGACGCCGGGACAGGTCGATCGGCGGTCGATCGAACAAGGTGGCGAAGTTTTGATCGATGCCGATGATGCTCACCTTGGATGCCCGAGCGCCACTGCCACCATGGACCACTGAGCCTTGGAAGAGCAGAGCTGGGAGAACAGAAGTCCCACCTTGCAGGCCCAGCTCGGCCTCTAGCTCGGCTGCCAGCCCTTGGCGTAGAAGGCGCTCGGAGACCAAGGCCGAGTCAATCCGGCCCAGCCGCTGCTCACTCAACCGGCGTAGGCTGTCGCGCACCGAATCACCCACCACGAGTGCCCCGGCGAGCACCGCCGAAGCCACCGCCGCCCCCAGAGCAAGGGCGAGATGGCTACGCCAGTAGTGAACTAGGCCGCGGAGCATCCTGGGGCCTAGCCCGAGCGGTCGATATCGACCGCTCGGCCCTCCTCCAGTTGGAGACGACGAGCGAAACGGTCGGCTAGGGGCTGGCTGTGAGTCACCACCAGTAGGATGTTTCCAGCCTCCCGATGTAGCTCGAAGAGCAGGTCGGCGACCGCCTCGGCCGTCGCCCGGTCGAGGTTGCCGGTCGGCTCGTCGCAGAGCATCAAAGTCGGCCTCTGGATTAGGGCCCGTGCGACCGCCACCCGCTGACGCTCTCCACCCGAGAGTGCAGCCGGCCGATGGGACAACCGATGCGACAACCCAACTCGGTCGATCAACTCACGCGCCCACCCAGAGTCGGCGGCCCGATCGCCCCCCGGGAAGGCCAAGGTCGGCATCAGTACGTTCTCTAGCACCGAGTACTGGGGCAGTAGGTGATGATCTTGAAAGACGAATCCGATCGTCTGATTACGGAACCGGGCCAGCCGCGGTTCAGAGAGTAAAAATGGGTCGCACCC
>QIHU01000820.1 GCA_003231035.1 Acidobacteriota bacterium | reverse complement strand
TCAACGGCGATGAAGGAACCGTCCCCCAGCTGCTCAACGACCCCCAAGTCTACGAAGCGATCAATGACATTCTGGTTGGCGTCAACGAGTCCAAGTTCCTGCGCTGGCTGATTCGCAATCGGCAGAAGAAGGGGATCGAGAAGCGCTACAAGGAAGAGCTGGAAGCAGCGCCGCCGGGGACGCCTTCAGCCCGAGAGCTGATGCGGGAGAAGGGCAACAGGTAGCCGACACCTCTTCCTGTTGCTCCGCCCTCGGCGATCCAGTATCGTCCACCGAGCCAAGATTCCCACCACTACCCTCACAACCTCAGGTAGCAAGGCCCAATGAATATTTGCGTCATCGGTAGCGGATACGTCGGTCTGGTGACCGGCGCTTGTTTGGCCGATTTCGGTATGCATGTCACCGGCGTCGACAAAGACGCCGACAAGGTCGCGGCGCTCAAGCGCGGCGAGATCCCGATTTATGAGCCCGGCCTGGCCACCTTGGTGCGCAAGAACGCCGAGCAAGGACGCCTCTCCTTCACCACCGAGAGCGCGGAGGCCATCGCCACCGCTGAAGCGGTCTTCATCGCGGTGGGCACGCCACCGCGCGAAGATGGGTCGGCCGACCTCACCTTCGTGCGCGAAGTGGCGAGCGCAATTGGCGAGAACCTCAACGGTTTTACCGTCATCATCACCAAAAGCACCGTGCCGATCGGCACCGGCAAGATGATCGATTCGATCGTGCGCCAGGTGGCGGGCGAGGGCGTCGATTTCGCCGTGGTCAGCAACCCTGAGTTCTTGCGCGAAGGCTCAGCGATCGAAGACTTCATGCACCCCGACCGGGTGGTAATCGGCACCACCGACTCCCGTGCCGCCGACATCATGCTGCGGGTCTACGCCCCGCTCGACCGCGCCGACGTCCCGTTCGTGGTCACCAATGTGGAGAGCGCCGAGCTGATCAAGTACGCCTCCAACGGCTTCCTCGCCACCAAGATCTCCTTCATCAACGAAGTCGCCGACCTCTGCGAGGGGTTGGGCGCCGATGTCGAGGTGGTGGCTCGCGGGATGGGGCTCGACCAGCGCATCGGCCCCAAGTTCCTCTCGCCAGGGCCGGGCTTCGGCGGCTCCTGCTTCCCCAAGGACACCCGCGCCGTGGCCAGCATCGCGCGAGAGGCCGGCCGCCAGTTCCGCATTATCGAGGCGGTGCTCGAAGTCAACGAGGCGACCAAGCAACGCATGGTGGCGAAAATCGAGAAAGCCTTTGGCAACGTCGCCGACAAGACCTTGGCGATCCTCGGTTTGTCGTTCAAGCCCGACACCGACGATGTTCGCGAATCTCCCGCGATCAATATCGTCGAGGGGCTACTCGCTTCCGGCGCCCGCCTACGCGCCTTTGACCCGGCGGCGATGGAAGCCTTTCAGGGTGTCCTCCATGTCGATACCGAGGCAGCGAGCCGCATCGAATACACCGACAATGCCTACGCCGCCGCTCAAGGCGCCGATGGGTTGGTCATCCTGACCGAATGGAACCAGTTCCGCGCCCTCGAGCTGAACCGACTCAAGGAGGCACTGACCCAGCCACTGGTGGTCGACCTGCGCAACCTGTATGAGCCCGAGACCATGGCCGCCGCCGGTC
>QIHU01000228.1 GCA_003231035.1 Acidobacteriota bacterium | reverse complement strand
AGCTCAAGTGGGTCTCCGAGAGGATCGGCACTCCCTTCTTCACCAACGAACAACGAGGCGAACCACACCCGTGCCAGCTCGATGAATGAGCCGGTGAGGGTGGCACCTGTAGTGGCCTGGGCGGGAAGCGAAAGCGAGAGACACAGAAGGACAAGACAGACTCCGATCACGCGACGCATGGAAACCTCCTTGGAAGGGATGGCGTAGCCCCGAGCACGATCTCGGCGAGCTACCTGTTTTCTTGGAATGGCGAACCATAGTTTACGCCTTTACAGCACGCACCGGGCTTGAGTCGTCTCAGAATGGTGGCAGGCCCAGCAAAAAAGTTCTTCCGTCACCTCTCTACGAAAAATATTGGTGTCGCCTAGAAAGAAAAAAAGGACGGAGAAGCAGTTGCGGTTGCGGAACGAAGTCTCACCTGCTGAACGAAGCCTCACCCGTTTCGGGAAAGAAAAGCGGTGAGTGACCCGATCTGAATTCGAGTGAGACTTCCCCGGCTCAGCCTATGCACGAATTTTCTGGACTCTCGCCACGAACCGCTCCATACTGAATTCAGGATGAATTCGTAACAGGAGGGCGCAGGATGCACCGCACACAAGACAAACACCTTGAGAGACTGGAGGAGGGCAGAGTGGAGACCATCACCCAGAACGGTGAGGCCGCCATGGTCGTCATGAGCCCCGCGACCTACGACGCGATGGCGATCGAGCTTGAGCGCGGCCACCTGTGGGACCAAACCATTGCCCGGTTCGATGCCGGGGAGAGAGGCATGGAGGCGAGAGAAGCCATCGATCAGGTAGCAGCACGATTGCAACGCAAGTTGTGAGCGGCGCGGTGTACACCGTTCGCTACGATCCAGCCGCCCATGCTGGCCTCGATGAGGCCACCGACTATATCGAGGAGCAATCCAGCACGGATCGCGCTGTGGACTGGCTTGAGGCCATGCGCGGCGGCATCCAAGAGCTTGAGACCTCCCCGCGCGCCTTCCCGATCGCGTGCATGAGGCGGGGCCGGCCGATCCACTCCAAGCTCGTCATCTCTCACCGCGTCTACTACTTCATCGATGAGCCCACATCTCTCGTCTACGTGATCGATCTCGTGCACGCTGCGCAAGAAACCAGGTTGGCCAAGTACCGGGACGCGCAGATCTGATCTCAAAATCACTGCCCAGATTTGATCGGAATCGGTGCCTAGCTAAACGAGGTCTCACCCCGTTTCGGGAGGGCTGCTGCGGGCTGCTGCTGCGGTTGCAGGGGACTACGGCGGCTTGTGCGGGGAGAAAACCACCCTACGTGTCCTGTGCGGAAAGTATCCGGTCCTAGCCTGTAGCCGCTCTGGGCCCACTGTCTTCAGTGCTAGCAATGCGCTCGAGCATTCGCGCTAGACGAGCAATACCGGAGCTGTTGTTGGTAGTCGCTTCCCTCACAGCCGAAATCGCTCCGAGAGTAGCTTCATTGCTTTGTGTGATCGCCGCAACAACCTGTGCTTGACCAGCCTGGAGGCTCTCTTGACCAGCCTGGAGGCTCTCTTGACCAGCCTGGAGGCTCTCTTGACCAGTCTTCAGTCCCGCGATTTCGGCTTTCAGTTCGTCGAGCTTGTCTAGAATTTCCTGCGACATAGACTGTCTCCCATGTTTGCCTTGGCTGAGGGCAGGGAAGCCCAACGAATCCCTTTGCGGTGCGCGAGTTGACCGTTCCTTGCCACCAGGCGCGTTCTGCGCATCCGGTAACACCCTGGTAACACCTTTCACGCAGACGGTATCACCTTTGACGAGATGGTACACATACGCACCGCGACCATGTGCCTCATTGTCTGCTATACCCATCGCCCACGACTCCCCTCCCCGAAGATCACCCGCCGCACGTTATGATCAATCGAATGCGCGTTCGATCCGTTTCTGTCGAGCGTTCGGCCCCTACCCCTTCGGCCTCGGTACAGCCGTTCGTTTCGCAGCCGTTCGTTTCGTCGGCGTTGGCCGCCGTGGTGCTGGCCGCGGCGGTGTTGCTGGTATTGGCGCCGCTCGGGGACGATGCCGAGGTTCGCTACTTAGCGTTCTGGATTGCCACCGTGGTCGCCCTGGTGGCGTTGTTGGCGCCTCGGCCGGGGGTGGAGGCGGCGCTGGGGGCGCTATTCGCGGTGACCGTGGTGTGGGTGGTGCCGCCGTTGCCGGCGACGCGGGGGGTTGTGGTGGGGGTCTTATTGACAGCGGTGTTTGTGGGCG
>QIHU01000736.1 GCA_003231035.1 Acidobacteriota bacterium | reverse complement strand
CCTTGCCCTCGGCGATCGCATTGGCCACCGCCTCCCGCAGGCCGGCGAGCATGGCGCGATAGGCCATCAACTCCGCCTTGTTGGAGAGCGGCCCGTGGCCTGGAATCACCTGGGTCTTGCTGTCGATCATCCCCAGGGCGACATCCACCGCGGCGATGACGCCATCGATCGAGCCACCGGTCGAAACGTCGATGACCGTTGAAGTAGATGTCGCCCATGTGCAGCACGTTGGCCTTGGCGAAGTGGACCAGCGAGTCGCCGTCAGTGTGGGCGGGAGCCACATGGATAGCGTGAATCTCTTGGCCGTTGAGATGGAAGGTCACCGTGTCGCTGAAAGTGACCACCGGCAAGGCCTCCTCCGGCGAGGCAGGTACTCGTAAGTCGAAAGCGGCGAGGAACTGCTCGCTGCTCATTCGCTTGCGCACGTTGTCGTGGGCGACGATCAAGGTACCTTTCTTGCCCAAGTTCTCGTTGCCGCCGGTGTGGTCTCCATGCCAGTGAGTATTGAAGACGAAACGAACCGGCCCGTCGCTGAGGGTCTTGACCGCGGCGAGGATCTTGTCGGTCAGCGGCGCATACTGGTCATCGATCAAGAAGACGCCGTCCTCACCGGCACAAACGCCGATATTGCCGCCCGCGCCGGTCAGCATCCAAATTCCGTCGGCGACGGGGTGGGCCTTGACTTCGACGTTGGAGGGATCGGGCTGAGCGGCCGCGGGTGAAACCGACAGGAGTGGGAGGGTGAGAAGCGCTATGGCGAAAACAAAACCGAGGGTGGATCGATGCACGGGTTCTCCTTGAGAAATCTGGCGACCGGCGAGTCGACCGACCGGCTACTGGCTAGATAGGTGGACAGGCCGGAAAAGCGAGTTGTAGAAGCCCGGATGCTAGCACTCCACGCCGCCGAATAGCGCGGCAGGGTCGGACCGAAGGAGCGCCCTTCCACCAGCTGCTCGAAGGCCCTCAAGGTGCCGCTATTGGGCGGGCAGCCCACGACCCCCAAGATTGAAATCACGGTCATCGAAACCACCGCCAGCGAAACCACGCCCATCCGTTCGGATATCGTGGAGCCCTACCATGTCTGAGAGAAAGCCCAGCTTAGCGCAGCGACATTCCAGCTTAGCGCAACAACAGTCCAGCATCGCCCCACGCCCTTCCTGGGTACAGCTGCCACGGCAAGAACCTCCGCCCACTCTTCTCGACTTCCTCAGCCACCGCTTCCCCCGCATCGCTCAAGAAGTCTGGCGTCAGCGCCTCGCCGCCGGCAAAGTGCGCGACGCGGCCGGCCAGCCGCTCACCCTCGACGCTCCTTACCGGGGAGGCACCCGCATTCAGTACTTCCGCGAGGTCGAGGTGGAAGAACGGGTGCCCTTCAAAGAGGAGATCCTGCTCCACACCACCGATCTGCTGGTGGCGGACAAACCGCACTTTCTTCCCGTGGTCCCCGGCGGTCGCTACGTCAACGAATGTCTGCTCTACCGCTTGATCGAGCGCACCGGAAACGAAGAGCTGAGCCCCATTCACCGCCTCGACCTCGACACCGCCGGTCTGGTCCTCTTCTCGACTCAGAAACAGACCCGAGGTCGCTACGGCCAACTGTTCAAAGAGGGCAGGATCGAGCGCACCTACCTGGCGGTGGGCCGAGCAGCCGCCCCACCCCCCGAAGGAGCGGTTGAAAGGGGCAAGAGTTGGCGCATTGAAAGCCGTATCGAAACCGCCACTCCTTGGTTCAGAAGCCGCAGCATGACCCACGGCGAGCCCAACGCCAGTACAGAAATCGAACTCCTCGACTGGTACCCGGAGAAGGACACCGGCCT
>QIHU01000555.1 GCA_003231035.1 Acidobacteriota bacterium | reverse complement strand
CGGCCAGCCCTTTTTCAAGCCCACGGTAGAAGTCCAATGTGTCGGTCATGCTGACCGGCAGACCGTAGTCGCGCAAGCGGTAGACGAACTGGGTGAAGGGCATGGCGCTGGGACAGCCCCCTAGTTGACCTTGGCCCGCGTGCCGCCCGCGCGGTGGGCGAGCAGATCCTCGGTCCGCTTGAGCAGGGTGCCGACGAAGGGGATGTTCAGACGATCGGGGGTCGCCCGCTCGTGCTGCAAGGCGCCCAGCCAATTGAGCAGCTCGCTGGTCGCCGGGGGCTTCTCGTAGCCGCGATGGCCAGCGCCGCGTCGAGCAACCCCTTGTCGACGTCCGCGTAGTGCAGCTGGACGATCTTGCGCATCTCGTCCGGCGCCGGGAAGGCGATGTAGTGGCAGTAGCAGCGGCGCATCGAGGTCAGGATGATCACCGGCCGCTCGATGGCGCGGATGGTGTCGTTGACCTCGCGGATGGTGAACTGGCAGTCCTCCAGCACGTCGAGGAGGTTGTCCTGCACGTCGGACTCCGTCTTGTCGATCTCGTCGATCAGCAGGACCACCCGTTTTTCGCTCCTAAAGGCGCGGCCGATGGGTCCCCAGATCACATAGTCGTAGAATTCGTGGACTTGGCGACCGCTCTCGCCGCCCCCGAAGCGGGCGTCGTTGAGGCGCAAGACGGTGTCTTGCACGTAGCACGCTTCCTCGCCTTTGATGGTCGACTTACAGCGCAGGACTTCGATCTCCATCCCCAGCGAGCGGCTGATCTCGAAGGCCAACTGGGTCTTGCCAGTGCCGGCCTCGCCGGTGATCAAGAGCGGTTTTTCCATCGTCATGGCGATGTTGACGATCGCTCCCAGCTCGGGATCGAGGTAGTAGCGCTCGGTGGTTTGAAATTCAACTGCGTTCGAGGGCATCAAAACTCCTGGTGTCGGATGAGCGATCAGAGGCAGCGGGGAGTTTAGCAGCGCCGAGCCCTGCCTCTTCGCTTGACGCTCCAACCTGCGCGCGGCTACTATGGCCACACGATGGCGACTATCAACACCCGAGCATTGAAAGATCAGCTCTCTGGCTACCTACACCGTGCAGAGCAAGGCGAGCAAGTCATTGTGACCCGGAGCGGCAAACCAGTGGCCGCATTGGTGCCAATCTCGCAGATCGAGGAGGCGGACGAAGAAGCTCTGATGGCGGACATGGCTCGCCGTGGTCTCGCTCGTCTACCGAGATCCACCACGCGACGAGCGATCCCCAAGAAGGGGCTACGTGTAGGTGGTACCTCCGTGGCGCAGATGGTGATCGAAGATCGCCGCTGAACAACCTGGCGTACCGTGCTGGCCTTTTGTGACACAAGCTCCCTGCTGAAGCTGTTCATCGATGAAAAGGGCTCGGCCACCATGCGAAGGCTGGTCCAGGACTCGACGGTGGCGGTCGCCTCATTGGCCTACGCCGAAGCCTATGCGGCCTTCTCCCGCCAACACCGAGAGGGATTGCTCAAGACCGACCAACTCGACCAGCTGAAACGCCAGTTTGCGAGTGAGTGGGTTGATTACTTCGAGGTCCACTTCGGGGCGCAACCTCAGGCAAGGGTCGCCGATCTTTGCCATTCGTGGCCGTTGCGGGGGGCCGATGCTGTCCATGTGGCAACCGCGCTTGCCTGCCGAATCGAGGGTTTCCCAGTGCTCTTCGTGACCAGCGATCAACGCCAGCTAGCCGCGGCCGTGGGAGTAGGCCTCAATGCGTTGAACCCCAGCGCAGAATGATCCAGCGAACGACGACAGTCAATGCGTAAGCTGTCTCTTCTCACCACCCTGCTTTTCTTTGCAGCGATCAGCGGCCTGTGGTCTTGCTCTTCGCCCGACCAAGACTCCGCCGAAGCGGACCCTCTCGCCGCCCGTGGCTTCACCGTCACCGCAGGCGCCGCTCCCGGCTATGTGAACGATGCGGCCTGTAGCCTGTGCCACGAGGAGCTGGCCACTAGCTATCAGCAGGTCGCCATGGCGCAGTCCTTCTACCGGCCCGCGGCCGAGAAGGCAATTGAG
>QIHU01000300.1 GCA_003231035.1 Acidobacteriota bacterium | reverse complement strand
AAAGTTCATGAGATTCCTCCTCATTGGGGCGGTTCCGGCTTCGGCTGTATACCGAACGGACCGCTCCTCGTAAGGAGAAGTGCACTCCAGTGGGCAGGACAGGGCAGAATTCCGAGCAGCGAACTGGCCGTGGCGCGGCTGGCTACCCCACCAGAGCCAGCACCGAGGCTAGCCTTGCCTGGCCGAAGCCTCCTCGGCGACCGGTATCGCTTTAGCAGGCGGCGGCTTGTAGCGCATCACCATGCCGGCGCCGAGCGCGGCGAGCAGGATGCCGACGACAAACTGCCAGGGCAGTGCCTTGATCCCGCCCGCGGGCGGATGCAACCCCAGGGCGACGACGGCGTTGACGATCGGAGCACCGGCGAAGATGATCGACATGACCACGGTCGGGGTGCCCTTGGCGCCGAAGGCCAGCAGCACGCAGAAGGCGCCGATCGCCCCCAAGGTGCCGGCGAGCAGTGAGAGACCGATACCCCGCGCCGGGAAGCTCCACGAGGCGCCACGCAAGAGGAGCAAAGCGGCGGGCGCCAGCACCGCCGTACCGAAGTAGGCGAGGCCGACAAAGAAGAAGGCTTTGATCCGGCCATGGGCAGGATCGGCCATCGACAGCTGTCCGCTGTGCAGGAAGATCCCGTAGAGGCCCCACGTGGCCACGGTCATCAGAGCGAAGATCAGCCAGCTCAGGGCGGGGGTCGCGGTTTCAGCGGCCATCGGTAGCCTCCTGTAGGCGGTTGGCGTGGGTTTTCAGTGGATTGGCGCTGGAACTAGCTGGCCTCGGCGATAAACCGGCGCAGGAAGATCCCGCGCTGGATGCGCCGTGCCCTCACCGAGCGGTCGGGAATGGTGAGATTGATCCGGTACGTCCCTGGTTTGGGCAGCTTGAGAGTGTGCGACCACAGAGCCCAGCTCCGTGTGTTGGCCGGCGCCGTGTAGTCGGTGATCGGCTGCGGAACCATCGTGGTCGAGCCTTTGAAATCTTCCGAGATGACTCGGATTTTCAGCTCCTCGACCGGCTTCGGGCCTCCCCAAACGATGCCGACGATCCGGTGAACGATCTCACCTTGAACCCGCCACCGTTCCACCCGTACCGGCACGCCTGAGAATTCGACCTCGGCAGGAGGGTAGAAACGGGCCAAGCGGGGCTTTCCTCGCGCATTTACCCGGCTGGCGTATTCCCGCATATGCGGAGTCGAGGTGACATCGAGGCCGACCGCCACGATGTCTTGAACCCACTTGATCGAGCAACAACCGAACCAGCCGGGAACCACCAAGCGCACCGGCGCTCCCTGATCCTTGGAGAGAGGCTGTCCGTTCATTTGGGTAGCCAAAAAGGCACCGGTCTTGCGCAATTGATCAAAGGAGAAGATCCAGCTGGCGCCCGCCTGTTGACCGGCCACCATGCGTGGGTGTCGGTCGTAGCCCGAGATCAACAAACCGTAAAGATCCGGCCTCTCCTCGTAGCCCTCGAGCATATCGGTAACCGGCACTCCGCCCCACCGCGCCGCGCTCATCGCTCCGAATCCGTTGCTGCGCCGATTGCTCGTCCCCTCGAGCAGATGGACGCCGAGATCCCGCTGACGCTCTTCCAGCCAATCGAGTCCCACCAGGCTCGGGCCGCCGTCGTAGAGGCGAACCCGCATCTTCCAGTCTTTCTGCGGCGGCAATCCCTCGGGAGCTCGGGTACGGACGAAGAAGCGGTCGGTCGCGGTGACCAGTGTCTTGTTCGACAAGGTGGACAGATCGTAAAAACGACGTCCCTCCATCCCTTGGCCGGTCAACTGGCCAAAAGTCAAGCCCTCGGTCTTGGTGAACGGGACCACCCCCAGGAGCTTTCCAGCCGGTTGGCCAGGGGCGGG
>QIHU01000002.1 GCA_003231035.1 Acidobacteriota bacterium | reverse complement strand
AAGGCGGCAGTGCGCAACATCCCCCCCGAATCGCAACCCCCTACGCGTCTAATTTTCATGACTTTCATGTAAATTGCCTGACATCGAGACACTCTTCGATGCATGCTTCTCCGGTGAGCACAGATCGAATCAACGCAAATGCAACTCTGCTAGAGTCTCCACTCACCCTCCGGCCCGCCAAACTCGCCAGGCCGCAATGGGAAACCCAAGGCTCGCAGATCGTAGAAGCACCCCAACAGACAAGGAGCCATCCATGAAGAAACTCTCTGTAGGCTTGAGCCTCTGCCTCCTCGCCGCCACCGCGGCCCTCACCCTGCCCGCCGCCGGGAGGTCCCCCGCCAGGCAAGAGGTGGACCCCGACACCCTCCGCGTTCTGTGGTCAGACAAGGAGCACCGCTGGCCCGCGTTTATCCCTCAGGCGCTGATCGGAAACCTCAACCTCACCAGCCCAGAGACGGTGGATCTCTCCCACCTGCCGCTGCTCGAAGGGCAGAAGGCCGATTTGAAGTTCTTCCTATTCGCCGAACCGGACGGAGCCGATGGCTGCTTCACCCCTCCCATAGCGGAGCACCTAGGCCTACGCGATGCAAGTCTAGACCTCCGCGAGCTCTTGGCAACTGAGCAGGTAGTCACCACCGGGATAGTGCGCAAGGTCGTTCCAGGGTGGCTGACCGGCGTCGACATGGCTGCAAACCTATTTTTCGTCGAAGTCGACGAACCCATGCACAATGTCGAGAACCTAGCCATTCCCGGCCAGACTTTGGTCTTGATCCAGCGATCAGGGGCCGAGCTGGTCATCAGTGGCAAGCGGATCTGTTCGCCCAAGACCGAGGAATTTCTACCTACGGCGGGGAGCAGAGTTCTGCTCTTCGGAACCAGCCACGAAACCGACGCGGATCGGCTTCGAGGCCGAATCTTCGAGATTCGCGATGGCAGGGTCTACCCCAACCAACATTACGAGGCGCTCAAAGCATCGGAATTGGCGCCTATCCCTCTCTGGGAATTGCGCCAGCGACTGGAGACGGTCACGGAGCCAGAGCGATGAAGGGGCACATCGATCGGACGAGAGAACTCGTACGAGTTCTTAGCTTGAGCTGTATATGCTTCTGTTTAACAACAGCCGCCCAAGGGCAGTCTTGCGCCAAGGCTCTTGGCAATGAAGTCCCGAGCAAGGGCCAGAAGAACCAACAGCTGATCCTGAGCCCCGAGATCGCTCCCGGACTGCGGGCGAAAATTCCAACCACCATGAAGAAGTGGAGCAGCGCCTGTGCCACCACGCCCCGAATCCCAACCATCTCATCTTCCGTGGGCACCGCTCGCACCGGTAACCAAACTATTTACAACAGCTTGCTGATTTTGTGGCAAGCCGGCACTTTGGAGGGGGACAACCGAGATGCGGCCGCGATCTACAATCACAAGAAACACGCCATCACACTCGCTGAGTATTCTGTACCCGAGGGAACTAAGACCCCCATCAAGAACACCTGGATCGACTTTCAGGGCAATCTGTCTAGCCTAGGGAGGAACATCCTCCAGCACGAGTTTGGCCACTCGATGGGGCTAGGGCACGATTCCTGTACTTCTGGTGGAACACTGAGCATCATGGATAAGCTAATCTCAGTTTTCCAAGACCCCTCCA
>QIHU01000135.1 GCA_003231035.1 Acidobacteriota bacterium | reverse complement strand
CTCGGTCTTGGCCCTGGCGGCGAGCAAGCGAAAGGCATCGGCGCCGAGCCATAGTCCGGCGCAGCGCGGACACTCCAACGCACTCACCCCGCTGCCGCCAATTTCGCGACTGTTCAGGGTGCGCTCGCCCTCGCAGACCGGGCAGGGGTGGTCGGTGGCTTGCTCCTTGGTCTCGGTCACCAGGATGGGCTGCGCACAGCTATGACAGAATCGGGCGTCGCGGCTAATGCGGCTCATGCAGCGCGGGCACAGGGTATCGAGATCGAGCTCGTGGAGGGTAAAGTCGCCGCCACAGAAACCGCAGGCGGTGGCACCGTCCTGGCGGGGCCCACCGCACGAGGAACACCGCACTACCGCCGCCTGCTGAGGGCGAGGTTGGGGGATTTCGATTCGCTCGCCGCACAGGCAGCGGAGATACTCGCCCGGTTGCCGGCCTGAGCCATCGAATTGACGGCTACAGGCGGAACAGGCGACGATCAGGCGCAGGTTGGTCACGGAGTTCGATCCTTGTGCGAGGCCACGGCTGGGGCTTCAAGACTGCTTGCATCCCCTACTGGTGGCGACCGGTATTTCTTCCCTCAAAGCTTAAGAGTACGACAAAGCCATGAGCGACACTACATCTAGCCCGGAACCCGTCCAGCCACTGGCTGTACAAGAATTAGCCGAGGCCCTGCGCGAGGTCGAGCGCGGACTGATCCTCGTTGTCACCGGCGCCGGAGTCAGCGTGGCGAGCGGCATTCCCACCTTCCGCGGCACCGATCCGGGAGCGGTGTGGAAGCGCGATGTGACCGAGCTCGGCACCGTCCAGTACTTCAACCGCGATCCGGTCGGCTCCTGGAGCTGGTATTCAGCCGTTTCGAGAGCGTTCTCGGTGCCCAGCCCAACCCGGCTCATCGAGCGTTAGTGGCGCTAGAGCGCTGGCAGCAGGCACGCGGCGGGCGCTTTCTGCTGGTCACTCAGAACATCGATACCCTCCACGAGCAGGCCGGCTCCAAGGAGCTGATCAAGGTGCACGGCAGCGCCGACCGGGCCCGTTGCAGTCAGGACGGTTGCCCCCTCGGCGCGCCCACCGGCTCGATCCCCCGCGACCGCATTGCCATCCAACCCTTTCAAGACCGCCCGAGCCGCGAAACCCTACCCAGATGCCCACGCTGCGGGTCCTTCCTTCGCCAGCATGTTCTCTGGTTTGACGAACTCTACGACGGCCACCGGGACTACCAATGGAACCGAGTGCTGGGGGCGATGCGGCTGGCTTTGTGCATCGGAACTTCCTTCTCGGTGGGGGTGACCGAGCTGGTCCTGCGCGCCGCCAGCCTGCGCCAGGTACCGGTCTTTTCAGTCGATCCGGGAGCTAGCGGTGGGCCGCGTCACTATGGCCTACGCCAGCTCAGGGCCAAGGCCGAGGAGCTGCTGCCAGCGGTCTGCGTTGAGCTCGGCGCCTCGGAGGAGTTGGAGAAGAGCGGCTAGCCCCCATACTCCACCGCGGGAGGATCGATGATCGAGCAACAGAACCCCAAGTTGGAAGCGCAAGCGAGCTCAGCTCGTGGTGAACGTTCCGCGGCCCCGGCTTTTGACTACGCCGGGGAAGCGCAGCACTTGGCTATGGGCGACGCAGTAGATCCCCGGTGCCATCGCCACCGCGGCGAAGAGTGCCTCGGTGAGGTTTTGCAAAGCGTCGGACTGGCGCATTTCGAAGGGTCGCATGGCGCCGGTCAAGACCACCGGCGAGCTGGGATCGGGAATCTCCCGGGCTAGCAGCTCTCCGGTGTCGCAGAGGGTGTCGGTGCCGTGCAGAACCACCACCGCATCGGAACTTTCCAGGACCGCACGCACCTCTTCGACGATGCGCTCGCGGTCGTGGTCGGTCAAGTCTAGGCTGTCCTTGCTCATCACTTCGCGCACTTCCACCCGCGAGTTCACCAGCCGCAGCTCGCCCAGCATCCGGCGCACGATCGAGCCACGGTTGGCCAGGTCGCCGGTGTACTCGTCGTAGGTCTTCTCGATGGTCCCACCGGTGGTGACTAGAGTGATTCTTTGCATGGCGGGCCGACTCTATACCTTCTTGGCGCCGAGCAGGATCGAAGGAGCCGCAATCGGAGTCACGTATAATGGAGCCATCTTCACCCGCCCGATCGCTTTCAATACAGAGGATCCGAATGACGTTGAAGCCCCTGGTCGACAGCCGCCCCAGTCCCAGCCTAGAGCCTGAGAGGAGCGCTGTGGCGCTCGACCGCGATGCCATCCTCAGCGACTACAGGATTGCCTACCGCAGCCGGCAGACCAGCCTCATCGGCCGTCGAGAAGTGCTCACCGGGAAGGCGAAATTCGGCATCTTTGGCGACGGCAAGGAAGTGGCCCAGTTGGCGATGGCAAGGGCATTCCAGCCTGGTGACATTCGCTCTGGCTATTATCGCGACCAGACCTTCTGTTTCGCCACCGGAATCTCAGCCATCCAGCCTTTCTTCGCGCAGCTCTTCTCCGATTCCAACCCCGAGGCGGAACCGGCCTCCGGCGGGCGGCAGATGACCGGCCATTTCGCCAGTCGCAGTCTCGATGGCGACGGCAACTGGCTGCGCCTGAGCGAGCAGCCCAATTCATCGGCCGACCTCTCGCCGACCGCATCTCAGATGCCTCGGCTGGTGGGGCTAGCCTATGCCTCCTGCCTCTATCGGCGACTCCCGGAGCTGGCCGCCGAAACCGGCTTCTCACGCAACGGCAACGAAGTCGCCTTCGCCACCATCGGCAACGCCAGCTGCGCCGAGGGGCTGTTCTGGGAAGCGGTCAACGCCATCGGGGTGCTCGGAGCGCCAGCGGTGATCTCGATCTGGGATGACGGCTACGGAATCTCCGTCCCCAACGAGCACCAAATCACCAAAGCGGA
>QIHU01000365.1 GCA_003231035.1 Acidobacteriota bacterium | reverse complement strand
AGTGCGAGCTAGAAGCCGCAACGCTGAAACGGAGGAGTGGGGACACCACCGCGGGCGCCGCGGGTCGTCGGGACAACTGAGTCCGTTGGAGTAGGGCTGAGTCTGTTCCAGTTGGCTCGAGGCGTTTCCTTGTTGTCTTTGGACGCACCGACCCCTTCGGAATTTCCGTGTCGGGCCGGTGCTCACCGACGAGGCGTTGTGTCCGTTCATCTAGTAAGGCGAGAAACCAACCGCAACTACATCATTCTTATTCTCGGAATATTGCAGATCGATATTCCAATTACCAGACCCGCTACGAAAGCGAACCAAAGGGGAGAGTGGCCCAGCCTTCGGGTTGGTGGATAGCTGGGAGCGGCTACTGGATGCCGAAGATCACCGCCGCGACCAGTGCGAGCGATCCAAGCAGCCAGATCTTGAGCATGAACGGACCGATGAAGCGCAACCAGCGGTCGTAGGGAATATTGGCCAGGCCGAGAATGCCGATCAGCACCGCGTTGGTAGGCACCAAGATGTTGGTGAAGCCGTCGCCGAACTGGTAGGCGAGGACAGCAACCTGCCGCGAGACGCCGACCAAGTCGGCGAGAGGAGCCATCAAAGGCATGGTGACATAGGCCTGGCCGCTACCCGAGGGAATGAAGAAGTTGCAGGCCGACTGGACGGCGAACATCCCGACGGCGGCCACGTACGGCGGTAGCGCCTGGAGGGGCACCGAGATACCTTGGACGATGGTGTCGATGATGGCGCCCTCTTCGAGGACGACCTCGATGGTGCGGGCGAAGCCGACTAACAGAGCGGTGGTGGTCAGCTCGGCGGCTCCCTTGCAGAACTCGCTGGCCGTTCCGCTAGCACCGAGACGCCCGATCGCCCCGAGGACGATCGTCACCGCGAGGAAGAGCGCGCCCATCTCTACTAAGTACCAGTGCCACCGGGTCAGACCGATGACCAGGAGGATCAGCGCCCCGACGAGCAGCGAGATCACCGCGATGTCCTGTGTGGTGAAGGGGCGATCCTTCGTCGTGGCCTTCAAACCGGCTGGTGGCTCGATGCCGGCCACCAGGCTGCGCTCAGGATTCGCTCGGACCCGTTTGGCGTAGCTCCAAACGTGGTGAAAACCGACCGCCACGAAAATCACGAGGAGCACGAGGCGAAAAATCGTCATGCCTTGCGTGGTCCCTACATTGGAGACGTCTTGAGCGATCAACACGGTGAACGGGTTGATGATCGCCGCGCCGTAGCCCACGCCGTAACCGATGCAGAGTGTGCCGATGGCGGTCATCGTGTCTAGCTTCAACGCCAAACAGAGGGCGATCAGAATGGGTACAAAGGGGATGTACTCCTCCGCCATGCCGATGGTGGCCGAGCCGATGGCGAAGACCAGGATGGCGCACAGCAAGAGCCACTGAGGTTTGTGACCTAGGGTGCGCAGCATCTTCGACAAGGCGGCGTCGATCGCTCCGGTGGCGCGCAAGACGGCGAAGGTGCCGCCGGTGATGAAGATAAAGAAAATGATCCCCTGAGCGGCCTCAAAACCCTTGGGTATCGCGGTCAAAGCGGTATGCCAGGGTAAGTAGTGCGGATCCTCGGCCTTGCTGTAGGAGTCGGGAATCACCTGCTCGCGGTCGTGGTCGTTGGTGAAGCGCTCGAAGGAACCTTGGGGCAG
>QIHU01000157.1 GCA_003231035.1 Acidobacteriota bacterium | reverse complement strand
AGCGCGGCGCGCTTAGGACCAACGCCGCGCAGGGCGGTGAGCGGGCTCCTTAGCAACACTCGAAAAGAGGACCGGGGCGACTATTCGCGATGGAAGGCCATCTTCACCATGCCCAGACGAACTTCATCACCGTCGCGAATCTCCATCGGAACGCCGGTCTCCAGACGCTTGCCGTTGGCGAAGGTCCCGTTCATGGTGCCGATCTCCTCGGACAAGAAGTACTTCTCGCCCCGGCGGTAGATCTTGGCGTGACGCCGGCTGATCGACCGTTGGCTGTCGACCGGAGTGACATCGACATCCGGGTAGATTCCGGTCACTGGATCCTTGCGTCCCATGGTGGTTTCGCTTCCGCCGGCAAGATAGAACTCCATCCCCGACTTCTCGTGCACCAACCTCTCCGGCCCCGCATCCTGTTTGCTGGCCGGCGGCTCGGGCGACGGCATCTCCGGCGAATTTTGCGGAGCTTTGCCGGCCGAGGTCAGGGCTTCGCGTAGCAGCATGTCCGACTCGCGCAGGCGGCGGGAAAGCTTGCGCATCATGCGCACCGCGACCTCCGGGTTGTCCTTGAGCATCTGGGCGAAGGTGGCGCTGTTGATCTGCAACAGCTTCGCATTTTTCAGCGCCCTCGCCGAAGCGGTACGGGGCAAGTTCTCGAGCACCGACATCTCGCCGAAGAAGTCTCCCTTTTCGAGCAAGGTGACCTTCTGCTCATCGCCGGTGAGTTCTTGAATGATTTCGACTTGTCCCTCATGTACGATGTACATGCGGCTGCCCTCATCTCCCTCGCGGAAGATGAACTCTCCATCCGCCACCGAGATCGAAGGATCGGACCGCGGCTTGCGGGTCGTCTTGAACACTGGTTTACTCACGAGCGGCGAATTCTACCATCCAGCGCGGCGGCAGTGAACCCTAAGACCACTACGGGAAGTCGATCCACAGGTGGTCGTGAGCGCTATCCAGTCGTCCCGCGATTCCCAGAGGAAGGGTGAGATTCGGTGGAAAGTGGCCACAGGGCAAGCCGAACGCAATCGGCCAACTGAAGCCGCCGAGAACCTCTTCGAGAAGTCTCGGCCAAACGGTCTCCCCGCTGTCCGCGGCTCGGCGCTCGACCGAATCCTCGTCGGCCTCCTCCACCGAGGGCGCCTCGGGATCGTTGAAGTGGCCGAGCACCAGGCCGGCGAGCGAGTCCAGGACCCCCGCGGCGCGCAGCTGGGTGAACATGCGATCGAGCCGATAGGGCGGCTCATTCACATCCTCTAGAAACAAGATCTTGCCGTCCAACCGGGACGCGAAGGGAGTCCCCAAAGTGGCGACGAGCATGCTCAGACAACCGCCGGCCAGCGGCCCCTCCGCCTGGCCACGGCGTAGCCAACCGGTGATCGGCAGGGTCCGTGGATAGTCGCCGGACAAGGTGGTCAGCAACGAGGACTCCTCCTCCGGGCT
The DNA here is from genome assembly GCA_003231035.1 of Acidobacteriota bacterium. Taxonomy (GTDB): domain Bacteria; phylum Acidobacteriota; class Thermoanaerobaculia; order Multivoradales; family SZUA-115; genus SZUA-115. The sequence goes on along the minus strand of QIHU01000157.1, from coordinate 219 downwards.
CAGCCCTCGCGCCAGGTCCGCGGCCACCATCGGCCCGTGAAAGGCGGCGATTCCTAGCCGCGTCACCACCTCATCGAGGAAGGGAGTGAGGTCCGAATAGCCGATGTAGGCCCGCGGATTGCGTGCCAAGAGCGGCCAGTCGATCCGTTCTAGGATGCGGGTCACGCCATAGCCGCCGCGAGCGAAGAAGATTGCCTTGATCGAGGAGTCCGCGGCCAA
>QIHU01000512.1 GCA_003231035.1 Acidobacteriota bacterium | reverse complement strand
CGAGGCGGAGGTACTGGCCTTGTCGCCCTTGCGCCGTGGCGCCTACTTGGAACTACTGGGGGCATGAGCAGCTTTCTGCAAAGGCTCGCTGATCGCTCCACCGGGAGCGACGGAGCCCTTGCGCCGCTCGGCCCTCCCCGCCCCTCGCTCTTCGAGCCGGAAGGAGGGCCAGGGCTGGGATTGGGCCCAGCATTGGATCCGGGAGCGGCCGCGCTGAGTCCAGCGGAGGCCGGGAGTGCCGTTGGGCAGGATGCGGGGCCACAGAGCGGAGGCGCCGGGTCGGGAATTTTGGCCCCCCGAAAGGCTCGGGGGAGAGTCGACGACGGGGTTACCTCGCCGCTCGTTGTAGGTCTCGCGGATGAGGTTGCCGCCACCGCCCGGCCGGTGGCGGCAGGGTGGCCAACGAGACTCGGTGCGAACTCGGCGCCAGAGTTGTTGCGACCGCCGTCCCGCCCTAGGACCGACTCCGCGGCGATCGAGCCATCACCCCAGGAAACGTGGTCGCCGGCAGCGAATTCGGCACCGAGCGCCGACTTCTTGGTCGGGTTGACCGGGCGCCAGCGCCGCGCCACCGCCACACCTGGCGGCGGCGACTTCGTGCCCCCTTCGCTGATCGCCTCTGGGCCGCTCGCCTCTGGGCCGCTCGCCTCTGGGCCGCACCTCGCGGAGCTACCGCTGGCGCGGGGGAGCGCGATTCCTTTCTTCGCGGATCCGGCACCGCTGGGTGGTCCGTCGAGGCGCGCCATGAGGGGAACCCTGGGTATTGCGCCGCTCGTCGATGTGCCCTCCACAGCCGCCGCCCGCGAACCGGTCGTCCACGTCACCATCGGTCGCATCGAGGTACGCTCAGCGCCTGAAAAAGCAACCAAACCGCGTCGCGCGCGCCGACCGGCGGCCCCACGGCTGTCGCTCGACGACTACCAACGGCGCCGACGGGAGGGCGGGCGATGAGCAATTTCTTGGCCGTAGCCACCGTCACCGAAGCATTGCGCAGCCGGGTGACCGATGCGGTGGTGGCCTCGGTGCCGGGGGTGCTGGTCAATGTCACCGCCGCCCGGCCGGACGCGATCAAGCAGGATGACGGCAATGGTCACGTCAGCGTCTTCCTCTACCGGGTGAGCCCGAACAGCTCGTTGCGCAATGTCGACCTGCCCACCCGCCGGGCAAGCGGCAGCTTGATCGACCGGCCGCGCGTGGCGCTCGACCTGCACTACCTGGTGAGCTTCTTCGGGCCGGCGGCCGAGGCCGTGCCGGAGCGCATGCTCGGCGCCATGGTGACTCGGCTGCACTCACGGCCGGTGCTCGATACCGCGTTGGTCGAGGGGGTGATCGGCAGCCAGCCCTTCCTTGCCGGTTCCGACTTGGCCGACGCTTTCGAAACGGTCAAGCTGACCCAGGAACCGCTGTCGCTCGAAGAGCTCTCCAAGATATGGTCGATCTTCTTCCAGGTGCCCTACTGCCTGTCGGTGGCCTATCGCGCCTCGGCTCTGTTGCTCGAAGAGGAGCTCTCCACCCAGCCCGCTCTGCCGGTGCGCGGACCGACTCCCGATCCGGTCGACCCGGCCCTGCCGTCGCGCGACGGTCGGCGCATCTTCGTCGAGACCCTGAGCCCACCGCGCATCGAGGCCGTGGTCTCGGCGGCGGGCGACGGCGAGCCGATCACCGCCGA
>QIHU01000429.1 GCA_003231035.1 Acidobacteriota bacterium | reverse complement strand
CCAGGCGGGCGGCGGTGGCGGTCTCGCGGAAGCTCAGTTCCGGGTGCTGGTGGAAGTGGTCGAAGAGGGGAGCCAGATAGGCGTCATAGTCCTGCTGAATCGCGTCGCGCAGTGCATCGTCAGCGCGCAACCCTGGCGTCGCAAGAGACAAGATCGCAAGACCGGCCAGCCATGATCGCTTCATTGGCGTAATCCCCTTCCATCGTGAGTTGCTGGTGAAGGGCACCATCTTATCCCTAGTGTCCCGTCGGCTCTCCTCCTTGACGGATTGACTCCTCTTGGTCCAAGCTATGGCTTCAGGCGACGGTTCACGCCCAACCTCTTCAGCCGGGCCCTAGTGAGGCAAAGGGGGGCATACTCCCGGATCGGCATTGATCAAACACTCGCTAGTGCCGCGAGCTGTGTAGCTGGGGGGCATGGCCGATGGCATGAACGAAGGAGTTTGTGATGCCGAAGAACAAAGACTTCAAGCGGTTGGCGCGCTCGCGGATGGAGAAGACGGGAGAGTCGTACACCGCTGCGCGGGCGCGGTTGATGGCCAAGCAGGAAGCGGCCGGCGAGGCGGTGTCGAGCACCGCGGGTGAGGCGGACTTTGCCGTTCTCGGGGGGATGAGCCACGAGGCGGTGCGGGCCAAGACCGGCCGTGATTGGCATGGCTGGGTCGAGGAGCTCGACGCGGCGCGGTGCACCGCGATGGCCCATCCTGAGATCGTGACTCATCTTCGCCAGCACTACGAAATCTCGCACTGGTGGGCGCAGACGGTGACCGTCGGCTACGAACGGATCCGTGGTTTGCGCGACCTTCGCCAGCGCCGCGACGGCTCCTATGAAGCCAGCAAGAGCAAGACCCTACCGGTCCCCGTCGCTCAGCTCTACCGGGCTTTTGACCACTTGCCAACCCGCCAGCGCTGGCTGCCGGGGGTGGAGTGGACGGTGCGCACCGCCAGTGAGGAGAAGTCGATGCGACTGACCTGGGAAGATGGAACTTCGGTCCATCTCTACTTCACCTCCAAGGGCGAGAGGAAGAGCCAAGTGGCGATCCAGCACACCAAGCTCACCTCGGCTAAGGAGGTGGCGCGGAGAAAGGAGTACTGGAATGATCGATTGCGGGCGCTGACCGAGCTGTTGAAAGCCTCACCTCGCACTTCTGGATCTTGAGAAGGAACGATCGATGCTGAGTTCTGTGCGCTACCGATTCTGGGGACTCACTGACAAGGGCCGAGGTCGTGCCTCTTCGGAGGAGGTGTTTTTCGTCCTTGCGCCTAGCTGTGCTCGGCTCTCGGTGGTGCTGTCTGTCCTCCCGAGGTCTCACCCGTTTCGGAACGGGACTGGAACCATGGTCGCTGCCCGCTGGGGGTCGAGTTCGTGTCTCCCGCGCAGTGGCCGGGCGGCAGCGGGGCAGGATGTTTGGACTCCTTGTCGGCTCTCTTCACGCTCCGGCGCAACTCGGCCTTCGGCCTCAAACATTCACCTGCGCTTTGTGAAGAGAGCCGAGTCGTGCCCTCCGATGGTCGGTGCCCGCAGCCTTAGGCCACTGCGCGGGAGGCACGAACTCTTTGTTGGAGTGTTTAGTCGTCCTCGCGTCTCGCTTGGCTCGACTCTCGGTACCGCTGTCCGGTGTGGGCCGTTGAGACCTCGCCGCTTCGCGTCTCGTGGGGGGCATGATGTTGAGCGGAGCGCGCGAGCCGCCAGGCGAGCCCGGCCGTTTAGGCCGGACTCCTACGGGGTGAAAGACGAAAAATGACATTTTTTCGGCTGAGGGGGTTTCGGAGAGAAACCCCCATAAACAAAAGGGTGGGGGCGCCCGGGCGGTGGCGCGCGCAGAGGAGAGGGTGGTCAGGTTGGGGCGCCTGTACAGAGACGGTAGACTGCGGCGGATGACTTTTCAAATCGGTTTTCTCTTCGCCCTTCTGGTGGTGATGGTGATCTTGTTCCTGACCGAGAAGCTGCCGGTCGACCTGACGGCGTTTCTCGGTTTGATAGTCCTGGTCTTCGGTGG
>QIHU01000411.1 GCA_003231035.1 Acidobacteriota bacterium | reverse complement strand
TCGACGAACCTCGGGTTCGCCTCCGGTTTTCCGCCTTGATTCACGGCCAAATCCCTCGTTCTCACCGACGGACGACTTTCACCACGGACTGCTAGAGTGACTGGAGCTGCTCGGAGCCGGGGAAGAGGTCGCGGGCCTGGCGTAGCAAGCCGGCGGCTGAGCGTTCGTCACCCATCGCCCGCATAGTGGTTACCGCGGCGGCGTAGGCTGCGGGGGTGCGGTTGGTTTCGACCAACTGCCGCAAGGTGTCGCGCAGGCCACTGACCTGGCCCTGGACGGCGTAGAGGAAGGCGAGACGGGCGTAGGCGTCGAGGTTTTCCGGGAAGTGACGGATCTCGGTTTTGAACTCCTCGATCGCTTGCTCCATCTTACCCTCGCGAGCGGCGAGATCGCCGCGCACGTAGTGCAGCCAGGGCAGCTCGTCTTGGTCGCTCCGCTTTGCCAGCTCACTCTCGGCTTGGCGCAGAGCGGCCCGAGCTTCGTTCACCTTGTCGCGGCGACTGAGGATGCGGGCGAGGTCGATCAACGGCGCGGTCAGCGTACCGCGCTGCTCCACCGCTTTTTCGACCTGCCCTTGAGCCGCTTCCAGGTCACCGCGTGCCAAGGAGACTTCGGCCAATTGCTGATAGGCGCGGGCGGGGCTGGTCTCGAGCGCCAACCGGGCGTGCTCCTCGGCGCTTTGGATTTGGCCGAGATCGAGGTAGAGCGAGGCGAGGGTGAGGGTCAGGTAGGGGAGCGGCCCGCTCAGCTCCAGAGCCTTCTGGTAGGCAGCCACCGACTCGGCGAGCCTGCCTTGCTGGGTCAGCGCATGACCTAGAGTGAGCCAACCGTCCTGCATCCGTGGGTTTTCGTCCAGGAGGGCGGTGAGCAGGGCGATGGCTTCCGGCCAGCGCTGTGCTTCGTTGAGGGCATTGGCTCGGCCGAGATCCTTGAGCACGGCGATCTTGTCGCGTGGATCGGGCAGTGGCCCCTGGCTGGTGGCGAGCGAAGAGCTGGCGTAACCGAGGGCGTTGAGTTGTTTCGCCGTCTCTGGGTCGACCGCGCTCGGGGCGGCGAGGGGGATCTGAAGCTCACTCAAGGCGGTCCGCAGACGGCCGTAGGTTCGCCTTTCTTGGTCGAGAATGTCGCTGAGTTCGGCGGGGTCCGAGGCCAGGTTGAAGAGTTCGGCTTTGGAGCCCTGTACCAGGTGAAAGTCACCTTCGATTGCCGAGGTCAGCTCATTCCACCCCATGTGCAGGCGCGGGTACCAGGTTTCGGCGTACAGGGTGCGGGGCACCGGGTCGGGGTTGAGCAGGTCGAGGAGTGAGTCGCCCGCCATGCCGGCGGGGCGTTCGATTCCCAGGCTGTCGAGGATTGTCGGGGCTACGTCGATCAACTGGGCCGGGGTTGCGGTGGAGCGGCCGGCGAGGGTCGAACTCGGCAACTTGAGCAGCAGCGGAATCTGGAGCACTTCGCGGTAGAGCAATACGCCGTGCTCGCTCTCGCCGTGTTCGCCAAGTCCCTCTCCGTGGTCCGAGAGGAAGACGATCAGACTCTTGTCGTAGAGGCCTCGTTGCTTTAGTTCTTCGAGCAGTTGGCCGACCACGGCGTCAGCGGCGGCGATCTCGCCGTCGTAGGGTTCGGCGTAGCGGCTGGCGAAGGGTTCTGGCGGTTCGTAGGGCGTATGCGGTTC
>QIHU01000237.1 GCA_003231035.1 Acidobacteriota bacterium | reverse complement strand
GATGGGCGAAGCGCTACGCCAAGCTCAGCTCGCGCTCAAGGCTAGCCACCCGACCACCGACTGGTCCGCCTTCCGCGTGATGGTCCCGTAGCCATTCAAGGAGACTCACCGATGCGACGTACAACCCTTTTGCCTCTCTGGCTCCTACTCATCGCCGCTCAGGCTACGTCGGGCTGCCGCGACCAGCCCTACCTGCGACTGGCGGAACCACTGCGAACCTTCCCTGTCAACACGGATAGCGCCTGCATCGACCACCAGTGGATCGCCATCAAGATGGACCCACACACCGCCTGCCCCAGCGTGGAATCGATGATCGGCGAAGGTGCCGACGACTGGGTCGAAGACTGGGTTAGCGAGCAATTGTGGACCGACACCGAGGCAACCCTGACCGATAGGCCGCACAAGGAAGAGTTTTCACCTGCCCTCGGAGGGTGCGGCGAAGGGTCGCCCTTCAAGCCTCTGGCCTGCTTCTGCCGCTACCAATCGCAGGGCGATGGCGTTGACTTGGCCGGATCGATCGGCAATTTGTCTGACCACGGGTTGCTAGCCATGGAGCGGGACTGCATGGCGGTGGTCCCCGCACAAGCGCCCGGCGCGGCTCCCTCCGCGGGCGGTTTAGCCCAACGCCAAAGCGGCACTCTGGAAAGACGCTTCCTGGCGCAAGCCGGTCGCTTCGAACGCCAGAGCGCCATTGCGGTGGGCGCGATAGCTGGCCCAGCGCCGGTACGCTTGGCGGTGGTCGACACCGCTCCCACCAGCGAGGCTCCCCCGCAGCGCAACGCCTTCAACTCAGCGCACGGCTACGTGCTACTCAACATGGCTCGTAAGCTGCAGCTGCTGCCCACACAGGGAGGCGCACCCGCGGCGCGCCTGACCTCCAGACTTACCCTGCGCTTCCTCGAACTCGATCGCAACCTGCCCGGAGGTGGCCGCAGGGATACCAACGGTGGATTTTTTGGCTCGCTCGGCGACCTCGCCCACGACCTGCGCGCCGAGGTCGCGGACTGGCAGAACGACCTGCGCGGTGGCGCCGCCAGCAACCTGGTACTGAACCTGTCCCTAGGTTGGAACGAACGCTTCAACGTTCTAGCCCCCGCCGCGGTCGCCGCCGTGCGAGCAGCCTTGGCCGACGCGGTATGCCGGGGAGCATTGCCCATCGCCGCCGCCGGCAACCAAGACTGGGGTGCCGATCCCACCGTCGGCCCCATCTTCCCTGCCGCCTGGGAAACGCTGGCAACGCCCACGTCGCTCGAGTGCACCCTGTTGACCGGCGAGCCACCGCCCGTCTCCTACGCCCGTGGCATCTACCGCCCGCTGATCTACGCCATCGGCGCGGTGGGGGCCAGCGGCACTCGACTACCACTCAGCCGGATCGAGGCCGAGCCCTCTCTAGTGGCTTTCGGCGATCATGGATTGGTCACCACACCCCTGGAGGCGGAAGCGCTCACCGGCAGTTCCGTGGCTGCACTAGTCGCTTCGGCCACGGCGACCGCCGCCTGGTCGGGTCGGCCCGACCTCAGCGCCTTCGAGCTGATGGATAGAATCTACGCTGCCAGTCAGCCCGTGACCCCCACAAGGAGGGCAGATTTCGCCCTCGACACCACTCCCAGGTCGGTCCGCCGCCTTTTCGTTTGCCCTGTGGCCAGAGCGCTCGGTGGCCTTACCGACCCATGCCCGCAACAGGCCGGAGCGACGAACGCACCCTTCCCCAACCCATCCAACGGCTTGCTCACCCGCCTCGAACCCAAGAAACGGCCAGCGCCGTTAGACGCCGGCACACAGCAGATCGACCTACGCCGCTACACCCGCGAAACCCATTCCCTAGTGGGCTGCCCACCAACGGCGATCCTCGACCCACGGCGACCGGAGTCGGCACGCGAGTGGCTACGAGTCAGGCGCTCCCCGGCGGCAAGTAGCCAGGTAGCACCAGCACCCAACGACGAGATCCTCTTCCCTTGCCCGCAGTGGCAGGCGCCAGCACAGTGGGCCAACGCCTGGGTCAATCCGCAACCAGCCTCCAACCAATGCCCCACCTGCGGTATCGAGGACGGCTCACCAATTGGCACTGCGTACTTGGAGATCGACAGTCAGGCGGCCGCGCGGCGGCGGCTGGGTTTGCCTGACCCGGTGCTATCCAACCCCACCCTCAAAGTGGGCGACACGGTTTACCTGCTCGACGAATTGGACCTCACCGGCGCTCGCCCGATTCGCGCAGTCGTCGAGCAAATCCCACTCGGCCAAGGCGACCCACTCCCCGTCTTCTTTAGCCTCCTGCTGGATGGACAACTCTCTTCCACCAGCTTGCTCCTAGGGCCGGAAGGGTTGGAACCGCACTAGAACAACTCAAAAAACTTGCGGTAGCAGAATGCTAATGCTAGCATTCTGCTATGCCAGCTCTCCACATCCGCGATGTTCCCTCCGACGTGCTCGATGCCCTCAAGCGGCGCGCGGAACGTGAACAGCGCTCCTTGCAAGGGGAGCTGCGCTATCTTTTGACGCAAATCG
>QIHU01000227.1 GCA_003231035.1 Acidobacteriota bacterium | reverse complement strand
GCTGCACCAGCCCGTCATGAGAGGTGCTGAGCCAATTCAGCTCGCGCTCCGTCAAACGCAAGACGGGAGTCCCTGGGGGAGGCTCGGCTAGCAGTCGACCCGTGGTCGGGTCCAGATACACCCTCTGACCTGAGACGCCGGGAGGGAGCAGGCTGGGCTCGACCGGAGCCTCCTGAGCTTGTCGTGGCTCGTTGTCCGGTTGCTCCTCCTGCGAGACGAGGACTGGGACCTGAATCAGACTCACCCAAAGTGCGAGGCAAAAGGCTTGAAGGTCGGCTAGGCGGAAGGGCTTGATGTTTCATCCAGAACTCCTCAGGCAAGAGTGTTGCCTCACGTCGCGGCTGTACGTTAGGGTCGACTCCTAGAGAAGCTCCCGAAGGTGTAAACCCGACTTTGGTTACTTTACCACACAACACAACTCCTGGCGACACCGAGCTGCTGGCGAGGTGCCAGCCCCCTTGCGACTCTAATTCGGGAGCCTTGCTCAGTTCGGAAGTAGGCGGAGTCGGCTAGGTGACGGCCACTGCGCGCCAGCCCAGCAGTATCGCGGCTCACACCTTGAAATGCATTCAGCTTCTCTGTAGTCTGTCCCTGCATACTTTCAATCGTATCTGCACACCTGTTCCGTAGCCGGTGTTGCGCTCCGGTTGGCCAAGCCGAGCCGCCATCTGCTGGTCAATCTATTGGGCGGAATCAATCAGGGATGAAAGAACTCGCGGTAGTACTACTCGTATTGGCTGCTCTGGCTCTAGCCTTGCTGCCGAATCTGGCCCACAAGATTGCGGGCTACAAGCCTCTGGGTCCGGTCGAAGTTGCCAGCCTCGACAAAGGCGCCGCCTCGGATGACCGCGAGACGCCGCGGTTCTTGCGCGAGCGCAACCAGATCACGGTCGAAGTGCCGTTTGACATGACGGTCGGGGAGCTGTTGCGGCTGTACCAGATCGACTTCGAGCACATCCGGCGCGAGTTGGCCGAACAGGAGGGACAACAGACCCCTCTTGCGGACTCTTATTCCCTTGTAGCGGGAAAGAGCTACCGTTTTTCGCTGACTCCTCCGGCCGAAGGCAGTCCTTGAAGAGTTACCTCTGCATTCAGTGCTGGAGAGTTGTCGAGGCGCGGAACGCGGTGTACGAATGTGCTCGATGTCAGACCGAGGACGAGGGCTTGCCAAGTTGGCTACAGCAGAATCGCGGCCAGCGTTCGAAGGCGGACAAGGCGGCGGGCTCGTCGTGGTCGAAGTGGCTCAACGACGACTCCAGCGAGCCGCGGTGCCCACACCATCCCGAGACGGAGGTCCAACTCTTTTGCCAATGCAAAGCGCCCCTGCGCAAGACCGCTATCCTGCGGCGGCGAAAGCCGGTCGGGCTCGGCTTCGCGGGGCCGACCGGGGCTGGTAAGACACTGTTTCTGGTGACCGCCGTCCAAGAGCTGAGCCACTGTGCGCTGGGCGGGCACCCGCTAGGCAGGCAAGGTCTCGGCCTCACTGACGAGCGTTTCGGCGAGCTGGTGGATCAGCTCTACGAGCAGCGAGCCAAGCCAGGACCGACCGATCCGTACGAGTTTCAGGATGGAGAGGACGAGGGCGCCTCAGTACCGACCAACTTCTGCTGGCAGCTGTTCGTGGACGATCCTGAGCGTAGCCAGCCGCCTTTGCTTCTCGCCGTCTATGACATAGCCGGTGAAACTTGGCGCATGGATTCACGGACGCCGCGGGTTCGCTTCGAGCGCTACCTTCGCCTCCTCAGTTCGCTGGTTTTCCTGGTGGACGGCGCCGGCATCGCCGCCGACCTCGAGCTGGGCACGACCGACGCGTGGGAAGGGCACCGCGAGCGGGCGACCGCCAATGGTTTACCTTTTTGCAGGAAAGGCTTGGCCAGCGAATCGGGCGAACTCACCTCGCCTTGGTGGTTTCCAAGGCCGATTTGTTGTGGGAACACGATCAATGGAGCGATCTTCACCCCAGTTCGAACCTCGACGACGAGGCACGCCAGCGGCGCATTGCAGAGCTGCTGAGAGCAAGCGGTCGTGGCGATCTCTTGGTCACCGCGACCAACTTGTTCAGTCAAGTTCGCCTCTTCGCCGCCTCGAGTTTGGGGTTTCGACCGCGACAGAAGGATGTCGAGAGCGACCTTCTTACCCGACCGATCGAACCCAAGGGGGTGACCGAGCCGCTCCTCTGGTTGCTCGAACAACAGCGGCAGGCGAAGGGCTGAACGGCGATGCAGGTAAGGCCCCTCCATCACGCCTTCTACACCAATGCTCCGGGCCGCGACGGGCGCGGATTCAGGACTTTGTTCCTAACTCCAAAATGGGGACGACAAGAGCTGGATCCGATTGAGCGGTGGCTTTCCCGGCTGCGACCGGTAGGGCCTGTCTCCGCAACGACCGAGACCACTGGCCGCTACGGCTGGGCTGTTCGGCCTTGGAGGTTGGCCGGCGAGTTTCATCTCGCCCT
>QIHU01000199.1 GCA_003231035.1 Acidobacteriota bacterium | reverse complement strand
CGGCAAGAGATCTGGAGTACGGGTGATCTACTACTGGCATGAGCAGTCCGCGACCCTGCTGATGCTCTTTGTCTTCGCGAAGAATGAACGGACGGACCTGAGCCGGTCACAGTTGCGCGTGCTTCGACAGATCATCGATGAGGAGTACCCATGAGAGAGGACCTATTTGACGAACTGGTGACGAGCGTACGGGAGGGTGGGCAGGTTCTCCGCGAGCGTAGGACTGCATCGCGTTCTTACGCCATCGACGAACCCGACGCCCGAACCATCAGGAAGTGCTACGGCTTGAATCAACAGAAATTCGCGGAACTTATGGGGGTCAGCGTTGGCACGCTCCGCAACTGGGAGCAGCACCGCCGGCATCCAACGGGTAGTGCACGGGAACTGCTTCGCAAGATGAAAGAAGATCTGGTAAATCGGACCGAAGCGATTAGCTACGACCTGAAGCAGGAGGGGTGGTTTCCCAAGGCGTCCGGCATGCGAGAGTTCTTGCAGCTCATCGGTTCACCAAGGCTTTCCTATTTGAGCCAAGATGATACGCCCGCCGGATTCTGGCGCCGTACGCTTCCAGATTGGTTGCTGGAGAATTTCGCCAGCAATGTCGCCGCCGTCTATCGAGTATGCAAGGAATACCACCCCGATGAACCTCTTCCAGGGCAACCGCCGGTCCAGCCGCCGCTGGCTCGAAACTCAAGGAGTTCCGGCCGTGACCGGCATTTCACTTCATTGCCAAGATCAGAGGGCCGCAGTTTCGCCTAGCCCTGGTCGACCTTTTTTCCGCCGGACTACGACCTGACGGTCACCAAGCTGGCGGCGGTTCTTGGAGTTTCGCGCCAAACCGTGAATGAGTTGCTTCGTGAGCGGCGTGCCGTTGGCTCTGAGATGGCTCTGCGCCTGTCGCGTTTATTTGGCAATTCGCCGGAGTTCTGGCTGAATCTGCAGCGTACGGTCGACCTCTGGGAAGCCTCCGCGAGGCTGCAAGAGGAAGTGTGGCGAATCAAGCCGCTGAGGGTCGCATAGGCCGAGCCAATAAATAAGTGCAGGCCACCCACCCGTCGATCAGGGCGGGCGTCGGCCGGCCGGACGTGCCACGACGCCGAGATCGTGGCATGGCTCGCACGGGACCACCCCGTTGCTTCAAGCGAAGTCTCATCCGAAGTCTGGGTAAGCAATCCAATTTAGGCGCTCGGCCGTATGCTCTAGCGTAGCGATCTTGCCATAAAGGGAAGAGCAGGTCCGAGAGGATTCTTGTCTTGTGGCTAGAGCAGGCCCGGAGGTGAAACACATCGGGCGGTGGTTTTGACTCTGCTGGCTCCTGAAAAGGTCCGATTCGAGAAGAAAACCACCTCGCTGAACCACAACTTACACCAATAGGGCACCCATTGAAAGTGGACGTAGGAGTGCGGTCGACCGCCTTCCGCGGCGCCGAGACTAAGGCCTCGGTACCTTCCGTCTTGACCTTCACGGACTCAACCAGCGGACGTTGAACTGGGGTGCGACATCAAGGAGTCTGTTTTGTCGAGTTACTGTAGAGCGAGAGAAATAGTTCGGGTATCGGTGGCCGTATTCGCATGGGTGACCGTCATCCTGACTACCAGCGTTGCAGTTTCTGAACCCTTGCCGTCGCAAGACGTTTCGGCGGGCAAGCAGGTGCGGACGCCGGATCCCGATCTCGGC
>QIHU01000530.1 GCA_003231035.1 Acidobacteriota bacterium | reverse complement strand
TCTTGGTGGATTCAACCCGGCAGGCCTACCGTGCGGTGGGATTGAAGTCGGCCTCGTTGCTGCACATGCTGCGCCGAGACAACATCAAGGCGCGGTCGCGGGCCAAGGCAAGCGGCCATTCTCAGCATCGCCTTGGCAAGGACCCCTTGCAACTGGGCGGTAGCTTCGTCTTTGCGCCTCGCAACAAGGATCTCTACGCACAGGTGAGTCAGAGCTTTGGTGACAATGCACCGATCGATCAGTTACTCGCCGCGGCTGGTGTCGAGAGCTGATTCCGGGCTTGGGTTGGTTGACGGCTGAGTCGATCGGTCGCGGCGGCTCGAACTGGTTCATCACCGGCTCCATTGCCTCGCCGACGGTTTCATGAATCGCGAGCGGTTGGATTGACTTTGGGCGAGGCCAGAATCAGAAGCCGTCCTGGCCCTGAAGGGCAAGGACGGCGGTGAAGTTAGAAGGAGCCACAGGTCCAGAATCCGCCAGTGCACATGCACGGGGTCCTTACCCCGCGGCCCTGTGAGCGATCTACGCAGCCTTGCTGTGCGCCGGGGTCATAGCAGTAGCTGCCACAGTCGGGAAGGGGGATGACGATCCCGATCATCCCGGTGCTGGTTTGTGCCGGGCCGCCAACAAGGTTGGCCACCTGTTGGCCATCGGCTGGCTGGGAAACAGCGCCGTGCGGAAATTGCGTGGCACCAAGGCAGAGGGCGGTAAAGAGTGCGAACAAGGCGATTCTCTTCATGGACTAGACTCCCTGGTAATTAATATATGCCGATTAATGTATCACAAAGAGAGGGCCGGGTCGAGGCCGAATCAGGCGAGGCCTCGGAGGTCGAGCGGGAGAGAGTTAATTCGTCAAATTTGGCGACTTAAAGCTGTATTATTAGAATATCGCCGGAAATGACGACTTGACAGGATTTCTGGTATTCGAGATAATTCGTCAAATTTGACGCCCTAGGAGCCGTTACGTGGTTTACTCGCCTACATTGACGAACAATGAAGATCACTAGCCACCTCACCGACGAGGCCATCCTCGCCGAACTCGGCAAAAGGCTAGCCCGACACCGTCTCAACCGCCAGCTGACGCAAGCGCATCTGGCGCGAGAAGCTGGTATTTCCAAGCGCACGGTGGAGCGGATCGAAGCGGGGAACTCGACCCAGCTGTCGAGTTTCCTGCGTCTGTGCCGCGCCCTGGGCCTGCTGGATTCCATCGCCACGCTGGTTCCAGAGGCCGAGCCGAGCCCGATCGATCTGCTGCGCTCGCGGGGCAAAGAGCGCCAGCGTGCCTACCCGCGTCCACAGGGCACCGACGACATGATCCGCGAAGGACCCAGCGAGTGGAAATGGGGCGATGAGCCTTGACGACGCTGGCGGAAGTGCGGCTCTGGGGACGTCGCATCGGTGCCGTCGCGCTGCGTCCGGGCGAGGCTTACGCCGCGTTCCAGTATGACGTGGACTTCATACCCAGTGCCATCGAACTCTCCCCACTCACCATGCCGCTGTCGCCTCGGGTCCACCGCTTCCGTGAGCTGCCCACGGCAACATTTCACGGCCTACCCGGTCTTTTGGCGGACTCGCTACCCGACCGCTTCGGCAACGCACTGATCGATGTTTGGCTCGCATCTCAAGGGCGCTCGGGGGAGAGTTTCAACGCGGTGGAGCGGCTCTGCTATACCGGTGTCCGGGG
>QIHU01000742.1 GCA_003231035.1 Acidobacteriota bacterium | reverse complement strand
GAGCACGCAGGTGAGGCCAGTCTGTTGGAAGAGGCCACCGACGACCAGGGCAAGGTCACCCAGGCCGCCGCGAAGAAGGCGCTCAAGGCGATGCAGGGCGAGGCCGAAAGCGATGACGAACGGGAAGCGCTCACCCGCTGCCTAGAGCTCTTCGAGGCCAAGTCCAAGGCCACCAAAGCCGCGAAGAAGGCCCAGGCCGAGCTAGACGGCCAAGTGCTCGCCCGCTACAGCGGGCTAACGGAGAGCGAGATCCAGAGGCTGGTGGTCACGGACAAGTGGATCACCGCCATCCGCACCGCCATCGAGAGCGAAGTGGAACGGCTGACCCAGCGGCTCGCCGGGCGGGTGAAAGAGCTGGAAGAGCGCTACGCGCGGACGTTGCCGGAGATGGAACGGGAGGTGGGAACCTTCGCGGTGAAGATTGAGGGACATTTGAAGAGGATGGGGTTGACGTGGGCGTAGGTCTGGCCGAGTGGAGTTACTGCAAACTTGGAGAAGCTTTGACGCTTCAGCGTGGATTTGATCTTCCGCACAGGTTGCGGCGAGAGGGCGCGATTCCCATCGTATCGTCCTCCGGAGTCAGCGCAACAAATGATACCGCTCGCGTATCAGCACCCGGTATTGTAACTGGACGGTACGGCACGATTGGACAGGTATTTTTTGTCACTGAAGACTTTTGGCCACTCAACACGACGCTCTACGTCCGAGACTTTCGGGGAAACAACCCTCTTTATCTTTCTTACCTTCTGCGCACCGTCGACTTTGCATCCCACAGCGGCAAGAGCGGCGTTCCGGGTGTCAACCGTAACGACATCCACAAACTGCCAGTATTGCTCCCTCCCCTCCCCGAACAACACGCCATCGCCGAGGCCCTCTCAGACGTAGACAACCTACTCACCGCGCTGGAGGTGCTGATCGCCAAGAAGCGGGCCATCAAGCAGGGCACTATGCAGCAACTCCTCACTGGGAAGACTCGGCTGCCGGGCTTCAGCGGGGAGTGGAACGCCCGGTCGCTCAGGTCGTGCCTAAGCAGTGCCCCAGGTTACGGAATCAACGCGGCGGCTGTCCCATTCGACGACAGCCTACCGACCTACCTGCGGATCACCGACATTGGCGAGAACAGTAGGTTCAGGCCATCGCCTCATGTGTCGGTGGAGCATCCAAACGCCGCCAGCTTCTTCCTGAACGTGGGCGACTTGGTGTTCGCTCGAACAGGGGCAAGCGTCGGCAAGTCGTATCTCTACGAGTCCAAGGACGGGCCCCTGGTTTTTGCGGGATTCCTTATTCGGGTAACGCCGGATTCTGAGGAGCTTCAGCCGGAATTCCTGTCCTACTCCGTACAGCTACAACATTACTGGGATTGGGTCGCAAGGACGTCGGTACGTAGCGGCCAACCTGGAATCAATGGCCGAGAGTACGGAACCCTTCAACTTCGGCTTCCCCCTCCCCTCGAACAAACCGCCATCGCCTCCGTCCTCTCCGACATGGACGCCGAAATCGCCGCCCTGGAGGCCCGCCGCACCAAGACCCAGGCCATCAAGCAAGGCATGATGCAGCAGCTCCTCACTGGCCGGGTGCGGCTGGTTGAACCGGCGCCAGCGGAGGTCAGCCCATGAACGAAGACCAACACTTGGAATGGAAAGCAACCTGGCGTGATGAGTACCTGAAGTGGCTGTGCGGCTTCGCCAACGCGCAGGGCG
>QIHU01000757.1 GCA_003231035.1 Acidobacteriota bacterium | reverse complement strand
CCGCCGGTCGGGTTCAGGCCGCCGGCTGAGCTCAAGCGGAAGCGGGCGTAGCTGGCGCCAGCCACCAGGTCGCAAGGCACCGTGTAGTTGAAGGTGGCGGTCCCGGCGGTGAGCGCCATGCTCGTACCACCGAAGATGTGTTCGGCCGGGTGATCGAAAACACCGTCGCCGTTGTAGTCGATCCAGCCATCGAGCAGGGCGGTCGCCAGGGCCGCGGTGTTGTCGAGCGTCACATCGACGGTCGACATCTCACAGGCCGCGGCCATCGCCATGCCGCCGGGGAAGGCAACGCCATCTTCGTCGTCGCCATCCGCGTCGGTATCGTCGCCGTCGGCTCCGACACTCGGCTGGCCATCGGGCTCGGTGTCGTTAGCCGCGCCCAGCTGGAAGCCCGGCACGATGGTGTGGGTGGGACCGGTAGCGGCGATAGTGGTACCGAAGGTGTCCGGCGCATCGCCGAAATCCACACCCTTGACCTGGAAAACATAGTCCTCCACCTCACCATCGGCGGCCGCGCCGCCGGGTAGCGATCCGCCCGCGGAACTCAGGCGGAAGCGGGCGTAGCTGACCAGCTGGGGCGTTGCATCGCAGGGCACCATGTAGTTGAGGGTGTTGGCGCCGGGGTTGATCTGCATGCTGGCGCCAGCGAACAGGTGTTCGGCCGGGTGGTCGAAATCGCCGTCGCCGTTGAAGTCGATCCACGCATCGACGAGACCTTGAGCCAGCCCCGCCGTGTTGGTCAGAGTGATCGTGACATCGGCCATCTCGCAAGCACCCGCCATCGCCATCCCGCCGGGGAAGGCGACGCCGTCTTCGTCGTCACCGTCGGCGTCGGTATCGTCGCCGTCGGCTCCAACACTCGGTTGACCATCCGGCTCGGTGTCGTTGGCGGCACCCAGTTGGAAACCGGGAACGACGGTGTGCGAAGGACCGCCCGCCGCCATGGTGGTCAAGTAGCTGTCCGGCGCGTCGGCCAGGTCGATGCCTTTGACTAGGAAGGCGTAGTCCTCGACCTCACCGTCCAAGGCCGCGCCGGTCGGCGATAGAGAGCCGGCCGCGCTCAGCCGGAAGCGGGCGTAGGAGTCCGCGGGTGCTACATCGCAGGGCACGGTGTAGTTCACCGTGTTAGTGCCCGCCACCAGTGAAGTACTGGTGCCGCCGAAGAGATGCTCGGCCGGATGGTCGAAAACACCGTTGCTGTTGAAGTCGATCCAACCGTCGAGGAGGGCGGTGGCGACAGAGGCACCGTTGGTCAAGACGACATCGACCGAGGTCGTCGCACAGGCGGCGGCCATCGCCATGCCGCCAGGGAAGGTAACGCCGTCTTCATCGTCCGGGGAACCCGTAAGATCGTCGCCGTCCGCACCCACCGAGGGCGCGCCATCGGTTTCCGCATCGAGTGCGGCACCGAGCGAGTAACCAGCGATGACGCCGTGCGAAGCAGCACCGGCACCGTTGGTGCCGTAGCTCGTTGGCGCATCACCGAAATCGGCCTTGAGGGCAAAGACATAGTCCTCTACTTCGCCGGCCGTGGCCGAGCCGCCGGGCGAGAGTTCTTCGCCGGAACTCAGGCGGAAACGGGCATAGCTGGCGCCAGCAACGGCGCTACAGGGCACCATGAAGTTGAGAGTGTTGGTACCGATGGCGAGCGCTGTCGCCGAACCTCCAAAGAGGTGTTCCGCCGGATCGTCGAAGACTCC
>QIHU01000817.1 GCA_003231035.1 Acidobacteriota bacterium | reverse complement strand
CCTCCACCAGCCGCGCGGTGACGCTCGATACCTTGTCGCCAGTCGTCGCGATCACCGATCCAGCGTCCGGGATGATCACCCCCGAGGCGACGCTCACGATTTCGGGCACGGCGAGCGATCCTCACCTGGACCGCGTCGAAGTCAACGGTCAGCCGGCGAGCTTGAATCCCGATGGCACCTGGACGATCACCCTGGCGCTCATCGAGGGCGACAACTCCTTCGTCGCCCAGGCGACCGACCGCCTCGGCCACTCCTCCGAGGCGAGTGTGACCGTGGTGCGCGACGCGACCGCTCCCGAGATCGCGATCACCCAGCCCAATGACGCGGAGCGAGTCTCCGCCGAGACGCTCGACGTTTCCGGCACCGTGGCCGATGAGCCGGGGCTCACCGTGACCGTCAACGGCGTCTCGGCAACGCTGACCAGCGGCACTTTCACCGCCCCAGCCGTCGTCCTGCTCGAAGGCGCCAACCGTCTCGTCGCCCGCGCCACCGACGCCCAGGGCAACGAGGGGACCCACACCATCACGGTGGAACGCGACACGGTGGCGCCCGAGCTTCTCTCGGCGTCGCCCGCCTCGGGAGCGCTGGCGGTGGCGACCGGCACGGCGTTTGTGTTGATCTTCAGCGAAGAGGTCCAAGCCCCGGCGGCTGGCAGCATCGAGCTGCGCCTGGCGGGCGGCGGCGCCCTGCCGGCGACGCTCACCTTGGATGGCGACACCGTCACCGTCACGCCAGACTCGCCCCTGCCGTCGAACGTTCAGCTCGAACTGGCTCTGACCACGGGCTTGCTCGACCTGGCGGGCAACGCTCTGGCCGCGCCGCAACTGCTCACTTTCGGCACCGCCGACACGGCGGCCCCGGGCTCGCCGGTCGTCGCGCCCGCCCCGCCGTCCGTCCTCTGCGCCACCGCGCTCACCCTCAGCGGCACCGCCGAGGCTGGCTCCACCATCGAGGTTTCAGGCGGCGTGGCGGTGGTCACCGCAACCACGGCCGCGGATGGCACCTTCACCCTCGGTGTCGCGCTTCAGCCCGAATCCCTCAACCACCTCGCCCTCGTCGCGGTGGACTCAGACGGCAACCGCTCGGCCGCTTTGACCTTCACCGTGGCCCACGACTGCCAGCCGCCGAGCGTGGTGGATGCGCTCGATGAGGCGAGCAGCTACCGAGTGCTGTTCAACGAACCGGTCGATCCCGCGTCGGTTGTGGGCGGCTCGCTTTCACTCTCAGGAGCGAGTGGCACCCTCGCCGGCACGGTGAGCGCGGGATCGACCCTTGCCGAGTTCTTCTTCACTCCCACGACACCGGTGGTGGCCGAGGTCGTCCGCCTTGCCGTCTCGACCCAGGTGCGCGACCTGGCCGGCAACGCCCTGGCTTTCCCCTTTGTGCGCCTCTTCGGCGCCGAGGCCGGGGTCTCCTTCGTGGTCGCCACGGTGATGGACGACGCCACCGGCCGGCCGCTGGCCGGCGCGCGCGCCGTGGTCGAGGTGAGCGACGGGGTGGCCACCGCCGAACCGCGTCCCGAGCGCCAGACCGCCGCCGAGGGCTCGTTCCAACTGCCGCTGGCGGCTGGAACGCATGAGCTGACCGTCGCTCGTCCCGGCTACACGTCGGTCTACCGGGTGGTGACCACGGTGGCGGGCCAAGGCAGCGATCTCTTCGATCCGAGGCTCACGCCGATGGCGGCGAGCACCGCCATCGGTGTCGC
>QIHU01000497.1 GCA_003231035.1 Acidobacteriota bacterium | reverse complement strand
CTGCGCCGCAAGGGGCGCCCCATCCCTGAAAACGACGTCTGGATCGCCGCCCTGGCCCTCCAGCACGACGAGCCGGTGGTCAGCCGGGATCTGCACTTCGACGCTGTGCCTGATCTCGTGCGCATCGGCTGGTAGCCCCTCGGTGGGCAGGCGGGAGCCGGCGGGTCTGGGCTCCGTGGGCCGGCGGGACCCTATACGGTCGGTATCCCACAGCCGTCCTCGCCCGCCAAGCCGGGCTGCGGGCGGCTGAGGGAGCCCTCCGCCCGCTACCCACCGGCCCACGGAGCCCAGACCCGCCGATGCGCATCTTGCACTCCTCGGGAGAATCCCGTACATTTCCGTCCGCTTCACTAATCAAGTTCTGGGGGGTGCATGTCGCAACCGGTCCGAGTTTTCTTCTCCTACTCGCATGAGGATGACCGCCATCGGGTGGCGTTGACCAAGCATCTGAGGCTGCTGGAACGCCAGGGGCTCATCGAGTCTTGGTTCGACCGCAAGATCTTGCCTGGCGAGAACTGGGACGAAGCCATCCAGCGGGAGCTGGAGCGGGCCGAGGTGGTGCTCTTTCTGGTCAGTTCGCACTTCATGAACTCTGAGTACTGCTACGGGGTAGAAGTAAAGCGCGCCATGGAGCGCCACGAAACAGGGGAGGCGGTCGTCGTTCCCATCATCGTGAAAGCCTACGACTGGCACTCCGCGCTCTTCGGCAAGCTCGTCGCGCTGCCCACCGATGGCAAGGCTGTCACTTCATGGAGCAACCGAGACGAAGCCTGGACGGATGTCGCCAAGGGGTTGCGTCGGTTAATCGAAGACTTCGACCGCGCGAAGGTCTCCAAACCCAAGGTTGTGATTTCCACGGAGCCAGACCCCACCGGCTACCTAGAGGCGCTGGACTCCAAGTGTTCCTGGGTGAAGCTCCAGGGCATGGGCGCCAAGGTGGCGGACCGCTTGCCGCTGGACCGTATCTACACCCGCTTGCGCGTTCGCGGCGACGGGCGTGGGGAGGAACGCGGCAAGGTTCGAAAGGATGAGTTCGGGTTGGATCCAAGGGGCAGAGCGGAGGAGGATCTGAGTTTGGCCCAGATCCTACAAGAACACTCGAGCGCCGTTTTGGTCGGGGACCCCGGCAGTGGCAAAACGACTTTCCTGACCTTTGCTGCTCAAAAACTAGCCCGTGGCTGCCTGGAGATCGAGAAAGGAGAGCTGGAGCCGGCGCTGGGCATCACCGGCGATCCACCCTTCCCGATCTTCGTTCGTTTGAACGAGTTGGCCGATTTTCTGGCGGAGAACCCTGAGAACGGCTGCCCGGCTGAAGCCCCGGAGCACCTGCTGCGCTTCTTGGACTACAAACTGACTGGAGGTTTGCATGGTTTGCCGGAGGGCTACCTGCGGAACCGGTTGCAGGAAGGCGGCTGCTTTGTTTTGCTGGACGGTCTCGACGAAGTTCCGGCCTCGGTGCGCGCGCGAATCGCTTCGCTGGTGGATCAAACGGTGGCCGAACTACAAGGCAAGAACCGATTCCTACTGACCTGTCGAACTCGGGCCTACGAGGGAGTCGCTTACCTGGGAACTTTGCAGACCTTCACTCTGGCGGACTTCGGTCCTCAAGAGGTGGAATCTTTCGTCTTTCGTTCGCGGTTGGTGCCAAGCCCTGCTTCACGTCGATCCCGCGCAGCCTGACAGCGTCACCGCTCGCGAGGCGGAGGACTATCGCCGCAAGCTGCAAGAGGCGATCGATTCCCACCCCGACGTGGCCCCCCTCACTCGCAACCCCCTCATGCTGACCATGCTGGCCGTGGTCCATTGGAGCCACCACAAGCTGCCAGAGCAGCGGGCGGCACTCTACGCCGTGGCGGTGGACTACCTGATGGAATCGCGATCAAGCCAGGCCAACTTCACCTCCTTGCTGCGCCGCGAGGCTCTGCAAGCGCTGGCGCTGGCCATGTTCGACGACTCGGAGGGTCTTCAACGCAGTTACGGAATGGAAGGCGCCGCCAAGATTGTGCGAAAGATCTTGGGCGAGGCGGACCTCCAAGCCGCCCGTGACTTCTTGGAAGACGAGACTCTCTTTTCGGGCCTGCTGGTCAGCCAGACGGCTGGCGAAGTCGAGTTCTGGCACCTCACCTTCCAGGAATACCTCGCCGCTTTGGAACTGGCCTCGACCGGCGACTGGCGGGAGCTTCCCGAAGAGAAACTCTTCGCCGACCAGTGGAGCGAAGTGATTCTTCTCCTCGGCGGCTGCCTGCGCCAGAAGAACGGCGTGCGCGCCGCCAAGAAGCTCATCCAGAAAGTCCTCGCCACCGGCCACGACCAGCCCACCAAAGCCCGCGCCGTCGGCCTCGCCGGCCGCATCCTGCGCGACCTACGCCCCTACGGCGGCGACCCGGCGGCAGGGACCGAGTTCGGGCCTCTTTTACAAGAGGCGCTAGCCATCTTCGAGCGTCCGGTCCCGATACCCCGCTCGTTCCCGAGAAGCTCCGCATCGAAGTCGGCGAAGCGCTCGGCCAGGCGGGCGACCCGAGGCTGGACGACGAGGAGAAACTCTGGGTGGATCTGCCCGGCGGTTCCTTCCCGATGGGCGCCCAGAATGCCGATTCGTCCGCGCCTGGCTATGACGAGCAAGCACATGGCGATGAGGCACCCGTTCGTTCAGTGACCTTGAAGCCCTACCGCTTCGGCCGCTATCCGGTGACCGTGGCTCAGTTTCGTCACTTTGTCGAAGACCGGGAAGGCGGTTATCAAGATCCCAAGATTTGGGACCCGAAGGGATGGGCCTGGCGTGAAGATTTAGAGGCTCCTACACCAGAGGGCTGGCAACCGCAACTTCGCCACCTGAATAGGCCAGTGACCGGTGTTTCCTGGTACGAAGCGGATGCGTACAGCCGCTGGCTCGGCGGTCGCCTACCCACGGAGGCCGAGTGGGAATTCGCGGCACGCGGAAAGGAGGGTAGGAAGTACCCGTGGGGTCAGGATGACCCGACCGAAAGTCATGCAGCCTATGACCGCCGCATCGACTCCGCGACACCGGTGGGAATCTACCCGTTAGGGCCGACCCCCGAAGGGATCGACGACCTGGCTGGCAACGTTTGGGAGTG
>QIHU01000019.1 GCA_003231035.1 Acidobacteriota bacterium | reverse complement strand
TCAGCCAGTCGCGCAGCCGATAGTTGACCGCCCGCTTTCCGGTGCCTTGGCCTTCGAGTAGATCCACGGTGCGGTCGAAGGCTTGATCGGCAGGGGTGCCAGTCAACTCGCCCGAGTTGGCCATCGCCCCGCGAGCGGAGGTCGCCTCTTCTAGGCTCGCTCCGTCTCCGACCTCGCCGTCGCCATCCGCGATCACCAAACCGCCGAGCAAACTCGAAGTCGCGCTGATCGTGAGCCGGCACCGCCATGATGGCGCCGGAGCCGTAGCCCATCAGCACGTAGTCGGCGATCCAAATGGGAATTTGCTCGCCGTTGACCGGATTGATCGCCGAGCTGCCGGTGAAGACGCCGGTCTTCTCGCGGTCGGCGGCTTGGCGTTGGATGTCGCTCTGCCGCCCAGCCGCCACGATGTAGGCCTCGACCTCGCCGCGCTGTTCGTCGGTGGTGATCTCGGCGACCAACGGATGCTCCGGTGCTAGAACCATGAAGGTGGCACCCCACAGGGTGTCGGGACGGGTGGTGAAGACCTCGATGGGAGCCCCTGCTTCGCTGCGGAAGGTGACATGAGCGCCCTCGGAGCGGCCGATCCAGTTCTTCTGCAGGACGCGAACCCGTTCCGGCCAGTCGATGGCCGAAAAATCCAGCAATTCGTCGGCGTAGCGCGTGGTACGGAAGAACCACTGCTTCAACTTGCGCTTGGTGACCTCGGTATCGCAGCGTTCGCAACGCCGCTCGTCGCCGACCACCTGTTCGCGCGCCAGGGTGGTGTTACAACTCGGGCACCAGTCGACGGCGGCCTCTTTGCGATAGGCGAGATCGCCGGCATGGAGGGCCAAGAAGAACCACTGGGTCCAGCGGTAGTAGACCGGATCGCAAGAGATCGACTCCCGTCGCCAATCGAACATGGCGCCCATCAGCTTGAGCTGACCGCGCATGTGCTCGATGTTGGCGTAGGTCCACTCCTTGGGATGGATATTGCGCTCAATGGCGGCGTTCTCGGCCGGCAGACCGAAGCCGTCGAAACCGATGGGATAGACCACGTTGTGGCCCCGCATGCGCATGTAGCGGGCCCGCGCGTCGGGCGGCACCATGGCGTACCAGTGGCCGATGTGCAGGTTGCCGGAGGGGTACGGCAGCATGGTCAGAGCGTAGTGCTTGGGTCGTTCGTCATCCGCCGCGAAATCGGAGTCGTAGAGGCCCTCTTCAGCCCAGCGGGCACGCCAACTGGCCTCGAACTCTTGGGGCGAGTAACCCCCTGATGGCTCTTCTTGCGGTTTCTCTATTGGGCGGCTCATGGCGACTCCACACCCGTCCAGAAAGCGACAGGCGACTGAAAAATTGAGGCGCGATGCTACCACCCACCTCCGGCTTGGACCACCGCCACCGCCGACGAGTGGCGCGCGGGCCGCGGCGAAGGGGCTATGATGGGGCCACATCCAAATCAAAAGATCAATGTTCCCGGAATCTTGGGAGGAGTGTCATGTCTATTTTCTCGTCGCGGCTCAAGGCCGCTCTGACCGTTTTTGCCCTCGTTCTTCTCGCCGCGGCGTTGCCCGCCTTGGCGCAAGCACCGACCGAGCTATTTTTCTCCGAGTACATCGAAGGCAGTAGCAACAACAAGGCATTGGAGATCTACAACGGCACCGGCGCCGCGATCGATCTCGCGGCCGGCGGCTACGACGTGGCTTTCTTCTTCAACGGCGGCACCAGCGCCGCCACCACCATCGCGCTGACCGGCATCGTGGCCGATGGCGATGTTTACGTGGTCGCCGACAACAACGCCGCCGCGGCGATCCTGGCCGAGGCCGATCAGACCCCGACCTCCTCGTTCTTCAACGGTGACGACGCGGTACTGCTGCGCAAGGCGGGGACGGTGGTCGACGCCATCGGCCAGGTCGGTTTCGATCC
>QIHU01000782.1 GCA_003231035.1 Acidobacteriota bacterium | reverse complement strand
GAGCTCGAGCTGCGCTTCGAGGCGGCGATCGCGGTCGAGGCGGCGATCACTGTCCTGGGGATACGCGCCGGCAAGGACGTTCCGGTGACCAAGCGCGACATGGATCGCGAGGAGATCGAGACCCTGAGCTATGGTCAGGATGTCCCGGCGCTGCTCAAGTACACGCCCTCGATGACCTGGTACTCGGACTCGGGGCTCGGATCCAACTACTCCTATTTCAGTCTGCGCGGAATCCAGCAGACCCGGATCAACATGACCTTCGACGGCGCGCCCTTGAACGATCCGGCCGAGCACGCGCTCTTCTTCAACAACTTCCACGACTTCACCAATGCGGTCGACAGCATCCAGATCCAGCGCGGTGTCGGCACGTCGTCGGTCGGCTCGCCTTCGTTCGGCGGGTCGGTGAACTTCGCAAGCGCTCCGCCCTCCGACTCGCGCGGCGGCGACCTTCGACTGGTCCTGGGCTCCTTCGACACCCAACGGGTGTCATTCGGCTACGAATCCGGCATCTTTGACAACGGGATCTTCGTCTCGGGGCGGCTCTCCTACGCCGACACCGATGGCTATCGGAACCGCTCTGGATCCGAGCACCGGACGCTCTTCTTGAACGCCGGCTGGCAGGGCGAGCGGTCGTCGTTGAAGTTCGTCTCGTTCGCCGGCAACGAGAAGTCGCAGCTAGCCTTTCTCGCTGTCGATCCCGACACTCTGCGCGGGAATCGGCGCTTCAACCCGTTGGATGAAGAGGAACGTGACGACTTCGCTCAGGCCTTCGCGCAGCTTAAGTTCACACGAGCCCTCCGCAGCGACTGGTTACTGACCGCCTCGCTCTACTATAACGGTGCCGAGGGCTGGTTCCGCCTCTGGGATGACCCCCAGGAGCAGAACCACCTTCTTCAGTTCGGGATCGATCAGTCGTTCGTCGGCTCCATGATCACGGCCAGCCGGAGCACCGAGCGTTTCTCGACGACCGTCGGAATTCATTACAACGATTTCGCCGGCGATCACACGCTCGACGCCGAAGGCAGCCGAATCTATAAGAACACCGGCTTCAAACGGACCGCCACCGCGTTCGGCAAGATCGAGCTGCCGCTCGGGCGCTGGCTTCTCTTCGGCGACCTCCAGTTTCGCTGGGCCGACTTCTCCTACGAAGGGGATGTCGATCTGGGGTCCGTGGACTGGCGCTTCCTCGATCCCAAGATCGGCTTGCGACGCTCGCTCTCCCCTCAGATGAGCGTCTATGCCTCGCTCGGCAGGGCACAGCGCGAGCCCGCGCGGTTGGATCTGCTCCAGGGCGAGGACAACGCCACGATCATCCAAGAGCTGGAAGCGGTCCGACCGGAGGAGGTGCTCGATCTCGAAGCGGGAGTCCACCTCAACACGCGGCAGCTCACCCTACAGGCCAACGTCTACGCGATGGAGTTCAGCGACGAGATCGCCCTGACGGGTGAGCTTTCCGAGGTCGGCCTGCCGTTGCGCCGGAACGTGGACGACTCGTACCGGCGAGGGCTCGAACTCGACCTGAAGTGGATGGCGAGCGCAAGCTGGTCGCTCCTCGCCAGTGCCAACCTGAGTCGCAACCGAATCAGTGAGTGGACCCAGTACTACGACGTGTACGACGAGCGGGGAGGGTTGATCGCAAGCGAGCCGATTACCTACACCGACGTGCCGCCCCTGCTGTCGCCGGAAGCGATCCTCAACCTGGGGGTCGAATGGACACGC
>QIHU01000595.1 GCA_003231035.1 Acidobacteriota bacterium | reverse complement strand
CGGGGACTCATGGTGCGGTCCAGAAACTGGTGTGCCGCCTCGCGAGCCCGCCCCCAGATGGGTATCATGCTGCCCGAGGTGTCCATCACCAGGCCGAGTAGCAAGGAGATGTCTTCCGCTCGATAGAGCCGGTCGATTTGTTGAGCCTTGCCACGCTGATGGACGGTGAAATCTTCCGCCTTCAGGTCGGTCACCGGCCTGCCCGATTTGAGCGTGGCTAGGACTTGCAGTTGGACGAGGTTGACGTCCACTTCATCGCTCAGCCCTGGCGCGGCGAGAATCTCGACATCCTCAACACTACGTCCGTCATCGAGCTCCATCTCCACCCGGACCAAGTCTTCGGGACGCACCACCGCGGGCAGGTCGAAACGGGCCTCGAACGGGGCCTCGACCGTGGTGGCGATGAGCTCTTGGTTGAGAAAGAAGCGCACCGCGGCGATCCGCGCCAGCCGGGGTACCGAGGGCAGGGCCGTGACCCGTACCGAGGTGCTGTTCTTGTCGAGGGCGGTGATCCGAATCCGCAGGGGCGGATCGACCAGGTTGAACCCCAGGCTGTCCTCGCCCAATCTTCGATTGTCCTCGCCGTAGGCCACCACCGTCAGAGATTGCTCGCGAGCCGGCTTGGCGAAGGGAATCTTGACCTGCCAGGGCGGGCGGTTGCGCTTGGCCACCTGTTCGCCGTCGAGGAGGAAAACCAAGCGGACGATTTCCTCCGAGATGTGGAGCGTCTCGATGGGAGTGGAGCCCGCGACGGTGGCCGAGGAGGGCGGAATAATCCGCACGATGGCAGGTTCGGTTTCGGCCTCCTCCACGGTGGGGCTGGCCGTGGCGGCGGTCGGGCCTAGGATGGTGCTCGCGAACATGGCGAGCAACAGCAGTAAGAAACGCGGCATCGGTCCCAGCATTGAGGATCTCCCAAAGAAGAAGGGTTGGTACTGCTCAGTTGGCTTCAGGGAGAAGCAAACTTCGAGCCAGTGCGCTCCCATGCTTGTACTTGGGAACGGTCTAGTCGCTGACTGGGACCAAGGTTTTCGTCAACTTGGCCGCATATCGAGGCCACCAGTTTTGCAGGGGTGCTTCCACCACAAAGTAGATGGCCATGGTCAACAGGGCAAAGGCCCAGCGGTTGGGTAGCCAGCTCTCAACCCCGGAGCAGAGAAAAAGGGCAGTAGCAGCGGCAATCGGTGAGGCGAACCGGTGCAGCCGGGTCATCCAGATGATTTTCTTCTTGGTGCGTTCGTCGGGTACCAGGTAGCCGGGTGAGGTGAAATCGATCGGGTGGAAGAGGGTGCGTCCTTCCGAGTCTATCTTCAGGTGATCGTCGAGCTGGAGGTCCAAAGGCGGCTCCTTTCAGCGGATGAGGCGATGTAGTGCGTGTGCGGATTCTACCTCAAGACGGGCGTCGCACTGCTGATCGTTCATAGCTGCTCGATCTTCGGGTGGACTGGTAATTCCGCTAATTCCGCGCGCGACCTTGGCGAGGCCGGCCTCCATCTCTTCGAGATTCCGCCGCCGGCCCCGACGACGGAAGCTCTGACTAGAAGATTGAAGCGAGGATCACTCTCGACTACACTCGAAACACGGCCAGGGTGGGTCAGTTTCCGAGCGCTGCCAACACGATGCCCTTTAACTCGTCCTGGCTCCGAACGGGTCTTTGACCGTGACTCGGCGTTGTCAAATCCTCGACGAACCTCGGGTTCGCCTCCGGTTTTCCGCCTTAAGATTCACGGCCAAATCCCTCGTTCTCACCGACGGGCGACTTTCACCACGGACTGCTATACTTGTCGCTTCTGGATGACTAGCCTGTTGATAACCTTTGGAGGAGCTATGAACGCACCGTCACTGAAGTCCCGTGCCCCTGTCGTTGGAATCCTTGTCGTTTTTCTCTCCCTGACCGTAAGTTGGGGATGCAGCGGAGACACACCGAACGAAGAATCGGAAGCAGTAGAAGTAGCCGCGGCAGAAGGGACCGAGGGCGGCGACGCCGTAGGATTCGCGGCTTTTCAACACAGCAACTACTCCATGTATTTTCAGGGATGCTCGGATGGTAAGAACCGGACGGTTGCGTGTACCGAAGCCGATGGCACGTTTTCTTGCAGCTGCGAACTCGGGGACGAGACGCAAGGGACTTTCGAGCTGACCGAGCCTCCTTATGATGCGGAGGCGGGCATGGCGGATGTGAGGAGTCAGGCGATCGCATTGGCCAAGGATCAATGTGGATTCGACCTTAAGTGGTGATGACGGGTCGAGTTGTCGAGGGGCTGCTAGGCGGTCGGACCGCCGGCTCCCCGTTCGGTTTTCTCACCGTTTAGCAGGGCCAGGAGGCGAGCCTATCGCCTGTATGTGCTCTTGTCCCGGAGCGCACAGCGCTTCAGGTAGACGATCTGGCCTTCGACGTCGTAGCGGAAGCGGAAACGCCGTAGCCGAATCCGAAACTGTCCATCCTTGACCGCGACGAGCTTCTTGATCGGATGCTTTCGGCTCGTGTTGTACGGGTCTACGGCGAGAATCGCCCGGACTTCGTCGTAGAGGCTCGCGAACTCTGGATGACCAAGGACGAGCTTTCGGGCGAGGCGTTGGAAGCGTTTCGAGGGGACAACCCGAAATGCCCCTTCGGTCATGCTTGTTCTTGGCCAGCAGCCAGCGCCTGAAGCTCTCGGGAGAGATCCTCAGCATCGGCGACCTTGCCTTGGCGAATCTCCTGGGTCGAGATCTCGATATCGCGAACAGCCTCGGGATCATTCAGCTCAAAGTAGTCCTCGATCTCATCGAGCAATCTGGCTGGGAGACTGGGCCGCTTGAGGTAGCGAAGCAGCGCCACGCGGATGAACTCCGAGCGGTTGCGATGCTCCCTCTCGGCCGCCACCTCGACCGCCTCAAAGAGTTCGGGCGGGAGGGTCATGGTGATTCGCTTGTGGGGCATGGTCATGGTCCTTGTGGTGTTACCTGGTATGCGTTGATCTTACTGAGTGTGATC
>QIHU01000735.1 GCA_003231035.1 Acidobacteriota bacterium | reverse complement strand
AGGCCGCTACCAGATACGAGAGTTCCCCAGCCTCGCCGCCCTCGCTGGCGGCGTCGATGGCGGCCAGATCGATTTCCCAGGCCGCCAACGGGGGCGCTTGCCCAGGCTGCGGATACGGGGGTGCCAACGGCCAATGGGTGTGCACAGCCTCCACCGCCGGTGGTAGCGATCCCGGTCGAGATCCCGATTGCACCAGTTTCGGTCCTAGCTGGGGGCCGAACAACCGGTGGGCAACGGCCAGTAGGTAGATCGAAGGCACCAAAGCCCGCCCATCCACTCCGGCCCGGGGCCAGGCTAGAACCAGGCGGCGGCGGGCGGCGGCAATCGCCAAACGGAACAGTAGTTTCTCTTCGCTCGCGGCTCCCTCAACTTTGAGTGTCAACTCGAGCTGGTGGTCTTGATCCTGCTTCCAGACGCGGTTGAGCGCCTTGCGTTCGTCGTCGAGCAGAATCGGATCTTGGCGGGCGCGGCGCGGGAAGGAGCGTTCGATCAAGTCTGGCACGTAGACCTCGTCGAAGGTGATCCCGCGCAGGCTCATCAGATCTCCCACCGTGGGCGCATCGCCGAAGCGGGGGCCACCGCGCCGGCCGCCTTCGAGGATCTGCTCGACCACTTCGAGCCCCAAAGTGAAGCGGGGTCGCAAGACACCGTCGAACTCGGCCAAAGGAACCAGGGCGTCCAGAAGATCGGCCCGCTCGGTACCGGGCCGCAACCAGCCTTCGACCCACTTCCACAGCCGACGGGCGAACTCGTTCCACGACGAGAAGTCGGCCGCCATCTCTTCACTGTCGGCGAGCAGTTGCCGCGTCCACCGGCCCAGCGCGGGCAACTCCTGGCGCAACTCGCGTTCGAGCATCTCAATCGTGACATCCGTAGTCTCTGGCGCGGTCGATTCCTCCACCACCTCGCTACCCACCTTGGCCAACGACTCTTCCTCGATTTCCACCGCCGAAGAGCTGGTGGCGGTGGCCGATTCCGCGTCCCACTGGGTCAAACGTCGCCAGCCGCTCAGATCTCCAACCAGCCCAAGACGCCGCAACAACTGTGGCCAACGGGCCGGGCAGCTGTCGATCGCGAACAGCTCGCTAGACAGAGCCCCCGTCCCCAACAGATCCTCGACGATGGCGCGAGGGATGGCCGCGGTGGAGCGCTCACCGCGGCGCGCCCGCGACAGATCCAGGAATGCGGTCAGCGCCCGCGCCGCCGGACAACGCTTCCAGGGCTCGCCGGTCGGCAGATGAAGCGCCACGCCCTGAGCCAACGAGCGGTAGTGAGAGACCGAGGTCGACTCCTGGCGCAGCAGCACCGCCGCCGAAAGGGGCCGCTGGGCGACCAGCTCGCGCACCACTTCCGTGGCCTGCCGAGAGGGATCGGGGGTACTGAGGAAGCGCACGGAGCGATCGTTCTCCTCAAGCTCCGGGGTTCCATCGCTCGCCTCGGCGGTCAGCGCGAAGAAGGTGGAGCGAAGCTTCTCCAGAGCGGTCGTCGCCTTCGCTTCTTCCCCCTCTTGGGAAGCAGAGCGCGGATCGAATCCCTGCTCCTCCAACCACGCTCTCAGTGGTGCGGCGAAGGCGAAGGAGGTTTCCTCCTCCCCCCACGGGTAGAAGGCCACCAACCCGCGGCGCTCGAACGCCTGACGCAGAAAATCGCGCTGCCGCGCCACCAAGTCATAGAAACCGTAGATCCACAACAGGCTCGGCAATCGCTCAGGTTGCGCGGCGAGGGC
>QIHU01000626.1 GCA_003231035.1 Acidobacteriota bacterium | reverse complement strand
CGGGATCGGCCACCGTCGTTGAGGCTGGTATCCAGAGAACGATTCCTAAGAGTCCCGCCGCGAGGAGCGGAAGAGATCTTTTCACCTGTTGGGTCACAGTCATAGTCATGGTCAGTTTTCCTTATCCTTAAGACCGGCACCGTCTTGCCAACCCCTATGGAGGCCGCGGATGTAGTGAAAGCGAAGGACTCGCTCCCACCAACGTGCTGTCTTCACCGGTAGATGTTGCAAAGCTCGGACCAACCGTTCGAGCAGCCACTGTCGCCCCTTGTGAGGCACCGGCGGTGGGCCCTCCGGCGCCAAGCCCAGAAATCCGGCCAACTCAGGGTGCAAGCGATAGAAAACAACGGCCGAGTAGCCCGCTTTCTCCTGCCGTTGGGCGAAACGGGCCAAATCGGTCGGATGATCGTGTTCGGTCACCGCGGCCGGCTCGTAGGCGAGACGCAGCCCCCTGCAAAAGAGACGGTAACTGGTCTCAATGTCTTCCCAAGCAGCGTAGGGAAACCGCGTATCGAACGGCTCTTGGAGCAACATCTCCCGGCTCAGCGATAGGTTCGAGGTATAGAAAAAGTTGAACGGGACCTGGTCGGGGTCTTCGATCAACCGATAGCCGAATTGCAGCCCGTACTCGTTGATGTAGCGCAGGAAGGGAGACAAGCGCATCCGTGGGTGCCAACCAGTGTACCCGATCACCGCCTGTTCAGCCTGAGAACCAAGCCGTTTGTGCGCCTCTTGGTGGGCCGCTAGCCATCCGGGCCGTGGGACGGTGTCGTCCCCGAGGAAGGCCACTCGCGGCGCACAAGCCGCCCGCACACCGGCGTTTCGCGCCGCCGCTGGACCGGCGTTCTCCTGGCTCAGCAGTTGGGCCGGGCAGCGAAAAGAACGTCCTTGGAGCCACTCGCCGGTGCCGTCGGTCGAACCGTCGTCGACCACCACCAGCTCAAATTCACCGCATCCTTCCTGCGCTTCCACGGCAGCGAGCACCTCCGGCAACACATCGAGGCGGTTGAAGGTCGGAATGACGATGGAAATCTCAGCGCCCACTCGCCAATTTTACCGTCGTTTCTCAAGGATCCGCCGAATTTTCCACCTGTTGCCCGCGTATACCGTAGAGTGAACGCACTCATGACTCTAGAAACTAGTCCTGGGATCGCGCCGCCACTCGGCGGATCCTCCAGTGACGCCGAATTGGTTCAGGGCGCCCGAGAGGGAGACAACAGCGCTGCCGAGATCTTGGCTCGACGTTTTCGTCAACCTGCCTACTGTTTGGCGTTGCAACTGCTCGGCAACCCGGACGACGCGCTCGACGTGGCGCAAGACTCGCTGTTGAACTTCTTCACCACCCTGCACCGATTCGACACCGCGCGGCCGGTCAAGCCGTGGTTGTTGACCATCGTGCGCAACCGAGCGCGTGACCTAATGCGCCGTCACAAGGTGCGCAACAAAGTTTCGCTCGACCCCACCGGCGGCGGCTCCTCTGACCAGGATGGAGCCTACATCCCCCAACTAATCGACCACTCGGCCGACCCGGAGGGCGATGCTCGGCAAAGCCAGCTTCGTCGCCATCTTTGGACCGCGCTCAGCCACTTGACCACTGGGCAGCGAGAAATTCTCATCCTTCGCGACTATCAGGATCTTTCTTACTCCGAGATCGCCAAGGTTCTTTCAATTCCCATCGGCACGGTGATGTCTAGATTGCACCGCGCCCGCACGAGTTTGCGAAGCCTACTCGACGA
>QIHU01000705.1 GCA_003231035.1 Acidobacteriota bacterium | reverse complement strand
GCTATGCCCGAAGGCGTATCCCAAGTAGGAACCTGAGACTTCACGGAGTGCAGGGTATTACCATGGTAACACCGTCCGGTCGCGATGTCGATTGCCATGAGAAGGCGGTCCTGGGTTAGCTTGCCGGTGGGTACCGGGTGGAAAGCTCCCTCAGCCGCCCGCAGCCCGGCCTGGCGGGCGAGGACAGGTGTGGCCTGCTTGCTCGAACCACTGGGCGACTGTAAAAGGTCCCGCCGGCAAACTGACCCAGTACCCCGCTTCAGCTCTCACCCCGGCGGCTTAGCCCGCATTCTCGCCACTGCCTCCGCACTCAAGTTCAGCCGCTGGACGGCAGCGCTCAAGCGGGTGGGGTCGATCCGGGGGGCGGCCTCTAGTTCCCGCTGCACGGTGGCGCGAGTTCCGGGGTCGAGGGTTTGCGGTTTCAGGCTGCGCACCAGGATCGCCACCTGGTCGCGCTGGGTGGTCGCCGCCTTGTCTAGCTTAATGACCTCTGCGGAGACCACAGCGGCGGCTTCGGCGACCTCTTGCACGCCCTCTTTCAAGCTTTCGAACTCGGCCCTGAACTGACCCAATTCTAGGGACACGCGCGACCATAGGGAAAGGCCGACGAGGACCACGCCGAAGGCGGTGATCAGGATTTCTCCGTAGGCGAAGCCTTGCTTCTTGATCCCCACCACGACCGCCGCCAAGACCAAGACGGCGCCGAGGATCAATCCGACGACGATGACGAGTGTTTGAGTATCCATCTGTAGCCTCCTAGGCCGATCAAAGTAGCATTGCGAGCGGTCCTACCGGTATGGGCAAGTCTGCCAGCGATTCGTTGCCGCCAACTAGTTGGCGGGCACGTAGTAAAACGTAGTTGAAGCCGGGAGTGTCTTGAAATGGACTCGAACTAGCAGCCCTCTTCTAAGCAGCGGACTCCAAATTCTCGCGAATGATCCTGGGATGGCGCGCGGCGATGCGAAGCAGGGCGATCGCCGGCCCTTCAGGGTGCCTACGCCCCTGTTCCCAATTGCGCAGTGTATGCACGCTAATACCCAGCGCCAGCGCAAAGCGCGGCTGAGTAAGTCTGACGAAGCGCCGCAAGGCGGCGACATCGTCGCCCGTTTCAAATTGTCCCTCGATCAGGCGCTTGCGTACCGACGCGGGGATGGCTGTGGAGAAATCCTCTGCGCTCAGCTCGGCATTGGTGGTCATGGGTTCGGCTCCCGCGTTGAGTGAAAGAGATCCCGCTCGCGCCTGGTGGCCCAGCGAGCACTGACAAGTCGGATGGTTTCTTCGTCTCGATCGGTCCAGATCACTACCACAAGGCCCCTGGAAATCGGACCGATAGCGATGAACCGATCTTCAAGTTCCGAATGAGACTCGTCATAGATCTCAAGATACTCGCCACCAGCCAGGAACAGCTCTTGTGCTTCCCGGAAGGAGACGGCGTGCTTGCGTAAATTGGCGAGATTCTTGGCTGCGTCCCAACGAAACTCTCATTGAGAGAGTGTAAGCCAATGGCTTACTATTGTCTAGGGTTTCATGGTGGTGGCCAGGTGGCCAGGTAGCGCCATTTCAGCTCTCACCCGGCGGCCTAGCCCGCATCCCCGCCACCGTCTCCGCGCTCAAGTTCAGCCGCTGGACGCCAGCACTCAAGCGGGCGGGGTCGATCCGACGACGATGACGAGTGTTTGGATATCCATCTGTAGCCTCCTGGGCCGATCAAAGCAGCATTGCGAGCGGTCCTACCAG
>QIHU01000835.1 GCA_003231035.1 Acidobacteriota bacterium | reverse complement strand
GCGGGCGGCGCAAACCCTGGCTCTTGGGCGGCTACGGCCTCGCCGGCCTGGTCCGTCCCCTGATCGGTTTGGCGGCGAGCTGGCCGATGGTGTTGGTGCTGCGTTTCTTCGATCGGGTGGGCAAAGGGATGCGCGGCGCACCACGCGACGCGCTGATCGCGGACGTGACCCCGGTCGAACAACGCGGGGCCGCCTATGGCGTCCACCGCACCTTCGACCACGCGGGCGCGCTGCTCGGCCCGCTGGTCGCGGCGGTACTGCTCTCGGGGTTCGGCTGGTCGTTGCGCCAGCTCTTTCTCGCCGCGGCGGTGCCGGCGGCGCTGGTGATGGTGGTTCTGTGGAAGGCGGTCCAGGAACCCAAGTCGGCGGGTGAGAAGGGACCGGCGCCGGTTCAGCCGGCGGACGCCGACTTACCAGCCCCGCTGGGACTGGCGACGTGGCATCGAATGGGCCTGCCCTTTCGCCGGTTGGTGGTCGCCCTGCTGGTCTTCACCCTCGGCAACTCGACCGATGCCTTCCTGCTCTTGCGCCTGTCGCAGGCCGGCGTCGGCAACGCTTCGATCGCTCTACTCTGGTCGGCGCATAGCGCCATCAAGGCGGTGAGTGCTCTGGCTGCCGGCCGCCTCTCGGATCGCCTCGGCCGTCGCCCGTTGGTCCTCGCCGGCTGGGCGGTCTACGCGGCGGTCTACCTGGCCTTTGCCTTGGCGGGTGATTCGCGGGCGCTGCTGATCACCGCCTTCCTCATCTACGGCCTCTCCTTCGGCTTGACCGAACCGGTGGAGAAGGCCTGGGTGGTCGATCTGGTGCCCGCCGACCGGCGCGGTACGGCGCTGGGCCTGTGGCAGGGAGCGGTGGGCTTGGCGGCGCTTCCCGCCAGCCTGCTCTTCGGCGCCGTCTGGTCGCTAGCCGGAGCCCCGGCGGCCTTCGCCCTGGGCGCGGTGTTGGCGGTACTGGCCGGCTTGCTCCTCTGGCGGGTGCCGCCGGCCTCCATCGCAAGCTGAAAATAGTGGCTCCTGGGGGGGGGAAGTCACTCAGGTTCCGGTCATCCATCCATGGACCGTAGAGGTTAGTGGGTGGTTTTTGGTTTCCGCCGGCCGCCGTGCACGTGGAGTTGCACGGGTGGCCGGCAACTCCTTCACGGGCAGGAGGCGAAGGCCTGGGTATCGGTCACCGCGTCGGCGGAGGAGCCGAGGGGGTTGAAGTAGCTCTTGCTGACCCCGGTTTGGGAGTCGGTCACGGTCAGGGTGAACTCGACATTGGTCACCGCGGCGAAGAAAACCCAAAGGTGTTGGTTGACGGCGCAGCCGTCCAATACCTTGACGAGCATCTCCCAGTTGCTCGCGTTGAAGAAAGAGAACATGCCGGAGTCGTCGGTGCCGAACTCGACCGGTTTCCCCACGCCGGTTTGGCCCTGCGGAGTTCTCCAATCGACCTTGGCCTCGAAGCGGCCGTCGTTGAGGCAGAGCGTGGTGTCGTCGGCGATGCACTGGAAGGCAGCGCCGGTGCTGGCGGAAAACTCGGCTCGCAGGCCGAGAGCCTTCAGCTTGGGGAAGAAGCCACGCAGATCCGCCCAACTGTTGCCCAAGTCGGTGGAGACGGAGGCCGGTTGCAGGCCGGGGCCGTTTTCGTCGCCACACAAGAAGACATCCGGGTCGGCGACGGTGTCCCAAGAGACGCCCAAGAAGACCCGCTGCTCCTCGATCGAGATGGGGAAGCCGCGCAGGTCCAGGTTGTAGAA
>QIHU01000265.1 GCA_003231035.1 Acidobacteriota bacterium | reverse complement strand
CCCCGCCGGCCCCGGGCGATTGCTCCTCGACCGCCGCCACCAAGGCGCGCAAGAGGCCGGTCCAACTCGGCAGGCCGGCCTGCATCGACAAGCCGGCCCCGGCGAACAAGACGCACCGCCCCTGCTGGATGTGCTTGACGAGGGCCGGGGGCGGCTTGGGAGTGGATGGGCTCATTTGCGCAAGCTCGTGGATGAGGGTAGCACCCACCATGCCGCCGTGGAGTAGGATTCCCACCACCATGACAGTCAACGAGATTCAAGAATCGTCGTCCAAGAAGGGCCGCATCGGCGCGTCGCCGAGCGATCTGTTGCGCCGTATCCCGGCGGTGGACCAGCTGCTCGCCGGTCCGGCGCTGGCCTCGGCGTTGGCCGAGCACCCGCGCCCGGAGGTGGTGCGGGCGGTGCGCGCACAGTTGGACATGCTGCGCGCGGCCGGCCGGCGAGGCGCGCTCAACGGGGCCGATATGGAAGCTGAGGCGATTGGCTCGGCGGTGGACGCTCGGCTGGCGAGGCGTGCTCAAGCCTACTACCGGGCGGTGATCAACGCCACCGGCGTGGTCTTGCACACGGGGCTGGGCCGGGCGCCGCTGGCGGCGGAGGCAGTGGCGGCGGTGAGCGCGACGGCGGCTGTGGCGGCGGTGAGCGCGACGGCGGCTGGTGCGCAGCGCTTGGAACTCGATCTCGTTAGCGGCGAGCGGGGCGGTCGCGATACCGGTTGCGCCCAGCTCTTGTGCGAGCTGACCGGCTGCGAAGCGGCGACGGTGGTCAACAACAACGCCGGGGCCACCCTGCTGACCCTGGCGGCGTTGGCACGGGGCAAGAAGGTGGTTCTGTCGCGCGGCGAGATGGTCGAGATCGGCGGCTCCTACCGAGTACCGGAGATCCTGCGCGAGAGCGGCGCCTTGCTGGCCGAAGTGGGGACCACCAATCGAACCCACCTGGCCGACTACGCGGCGGCGATCGACGACGACACTGGGCTGCTGCTCAAGGTGCACACCTCCAACTACCGGATTCGCGGTTTCACCGCCGAGGTGGAGGTCGCCGAGCTGGTCGAGTTGGGAAAGCGGTTCGACTTGCCGGTTGCCCATGACCTTGGGTCGGGTAGTTTGCTGGACCTGTCGCCGCACGGTTGGCCAGGCGAGCCGTCGGTGACCCACTCGGTGAAGGCCGGTGCCGATCTCATCTGTTTCAGCGGCGACAAGCTGCTGGGCGGGCCGCAAGCGGGGATCTTGGTCGGCAAGGCGGCGGCGATCGAGCGCTGCCGCCGTCACCCGCTTTTCCGCGCCCTGCGCCCGGGTCGGATGATCTACGCTGCTCTCGAAGCCACTCTGCGTCTTTACCTCACGGAGGAGGCGGAGACCCTACGCCGAGTCCCGGTGTTGGCCCGGCTAACCGCCTCGCCGGAAGAGCTAGAGGAGCGCGCCCGCGGCCTGGCGGCGCGGTTGCGGAGCATGGCCTCGAAGGGACTGGAAGTCACGGTGGTGAAGAGCGAAGCGCAAGCCGGAAGCGGTTCCCTGCCTGACGCCAAGGTCGCCAGCTGGGCCGTGCGCTTGACGGCCAAGGACCGCTCCGCCCGCCAACTCGCCGCCCAACTGCGTTCCGGCCAACCTGCGGTGATCGGCCGGCTGCACGATGGCTGCCTGTTGCTCGACCTGCGCAGCTTGGCGTTGGAGGAAATCGAACCACTGGCCGAGGCGGTGGTAACCGCTTTCGGCCAGCAGTGGGTAGCGCACTAGAAGCGTGCTACTAGAAACACCACTTGGCGGGCCGGCACTCGAAGTTCCAGTCTCCCCAGTCACAACCGTGGTTGGACAGCGCCTTGATGACAAAAGAGGACTGGGTAGCCTTGCAGGCTGACAAAGACATTGACGAACCCACAATGTAGCCGGCGCCAGTACAGGATGAGCCCAGAGTCATGTAGGGAATATAGCCGCAAGCGCCTGGCTCCACGGGGGAGGGCGCGTTGGGGATCGCCGCCGCCGCGGGGACGAATAGAGCAGTGGCTAGGGCGGATAGGGCAACGAAGGCAAGGGCAAGGCCAAAGTGACGAAGTTTCATGGAAACCTCCTTCAGGCTGTGGCCCCAATAGAAATGGGGCCAGGGTGAATAGGTTGCGTTCCACGAGTCCTTGGCGCGGAACTGCAACGAAACCCCTCAAGGAGACCCAGGAATTCTTCTTCCGAAAGCCCTTGGACGCGATCGTGAGAGGGCAAGCGAAGAGGCCGGGTCACTGGAGTTTCCAGTGGCCCGGCCAGGTAGGTGGATGGGTGTCAGCCCGCTCTAGCCGTCGTCCGCCACCTTGGCGACCCAGCGCTTCATGGTGCGCAAGCGACAGCCGAAGAGAACCTCACCGAAGCCGTGGTGCACC
>QIHU01000789.1 GCA_003231035.1 Acidobacteriota bacterium | reverse complement strand
TCAGCGATGACCGTCACCGCCATCCACCCCGGCCTTTGGGGCAATAACCTGCGGGTGACGGTCGATCTTCCGGAGCCGGAATCCAATAGCATCTTCAACCTGACGGTGGCGCTGGTCGAACCCCAGGGCGGGGCTGAAGTGGTCACCGCCTCGGAGAACTTCAACGGCTTGACGGTCGCCAACGCCGAGGCTACGGTCAATGACGAGTTCACTGGATCCAAGCTAATCCGGCTGAGCGATGTGGCCGGGTTGCCAGCAGCGACGGGGACGCTATCCGGCGCGGCGGCCGATCCGCCCGGGCGCTGACCGGGAGGTGGACGTCACACTCACCGTAGGAACGGACGTCCAGACACACCTCGCGACGCTCGGCAATGTTGGCTTTGCCTCGTTGGCGGAAGCGCGCGGTCCGTTGGAGGAGGCGATTCGAGCCGCTGCCCCGGCAGACTCGGCCTTCGCGCAAGCCGTCGTCAGCGTGGTCGACAATCGATTGCGCGTGGTGGCGGGTCCGAGTGAGTCCGAAGCGGTACTGAGCTTTGCCACTACCTTAGACGATGGCGACACAGCAGACGACTTGATCCTCACCGGCGCCAACTCTTTCGCCAACGTGCAGAACTACCAGCTAGGCCAGGGGGCCGTGGCCGGTACCGCTCAGGCGGCCGGCGCCGCGGGTGCCGACGGCACCCCGCCCGACGCCGCGGAGCTGATCGGCAGCCAGGCCGCCCGCACCGGCTTCCACGCCCTGGAGGCGGTCGATCTGTTCAATATCCTGGCCATCCCCCGCGCTGCCTTGGTCAGTAACGTCGATGGCGCCGTTCCTTTGGCCGATGCCGACCCCGATGCCGCCTCGCTGGCTATTCACCAAGCGGCGCTCGACTACTGCACCCGTCGCCGGGCCTTCTATCTGATCGATTCGCCGAACAATCTGGACGAGGTGCAGGAGGTCAAGGATTGGTTCCTCGCCTCGGGCCTCTCCGGTTCGACCGGTCGCAACGGGGCGCTCTACTTTCCGCGTGTCGAGCTGCCCGATCCGCTCGATGAGTTCCGGCTCCGCGCCATCGGAGCCAGCGGCACCATCGCCGGCCTCTACGCCCGCACCGACGCCACCCGCGGCGTGTGGAAGGCGCCGGCCGGCACCGAGGCTTCGCTCAACGGGATCTTGCGGCTGGAGGCTAAGCTTTCCGATTCACAAAACGGGGCGCTCAATCCGCTGGCGATCAACGTGCTGCGCGACTTCCCGGTCTTCGGCCGCGTCGCCTGGGGGGCACGCACCCTGGTGGGCGCCGATCAACAGGCTTCGGAATGGAAGTACGTGCCGGTGCGGCGGCTGGCGTTGTTCTTGGAAGAGAGTCTCTACCGCGGCACGCAGTGGGTGGTCTTCGAGCCCAACGACGAGCCGCTGTGGGCGCAGATCCGCCTCAACTTGGGCGCCTTCATGCAGAGCTTGTTCCTGCAAGGCGCCTTCCAAGGCAGCACGCCGAAGGATGCCTACCTGGTCAAGTGCGACGCGGAGACCACCACCCAGGACGACATCAACCGCGGCATCGTCAACATAGTCGTCGGTTTCGCGCCGCTCAAACCGGCCGAGTTCGTCATCCTAAAGATTCAACAACTGGCCGGCCGTCTAGAGGCGTAGGAGGCAATCATGGAATTCAGTGTCAACGCGCAACGGGTCGATCCCTACAAGAATTTCAAGTTCCGGGTGAAGTGGGACGGCCGCTACGTCGCCGGGGTCATGAAGGTCGGCGCGCTCAAGCGCACCACCGAGATGGTGGAGCATCGCGTGGGGGGAGACCCCTCCACGGTGCGCAAGTCGCCGGGGCAGACCAAGTACGAGGCGATCACTCTGGAACGAGGGGTGACTCACGATCCCGAGTTCGAGCAGTGGGTCAACAAGGTGTGGAACTTCGGCGCCGGTCTTGGCTCGTTCGCAAGGATCTGTTGATCGAGGTCTACAACGAGGCGGGTCAGAAGGCGTTGGCCTACAAGGTCTATCGTTGTTGGCCCTCGGAGTTTCAGGCTCTGCCGGAGCTGGACGCCAGCGCCAGCGCGGTCGCCATCCAGACGCTGAAGCTCGAGAACGAGGGCTGGGAGCGCGACGTGGATGTCACCGAGCCGAGCGAGCCCAGCTTCACCGAGCCCTCGTAGAGAAGGCGGAGCACCCCACCGTGCGCGCCTTCACCGCCGCCGACCTCGTGGACCTCTGGGA
>QIHU01000712.1 GCA_003231035.1 Acidobacteriota bacterium | reverse complement strand
TTGGTGGAGAGCTTCCTCTACGGAGCCTACGCTGGACTTCTATTCGTACCGATTCACAATTTTTTCCACCGCCGCTGGTGCGGCGATGGACGCTAGCCCGTTGGCGATGGCCGAGGCTCGGAAGAGAGGTCACGCCCACTTGGCCGGCCATCGGCCTTTTCTGTACTTTTAGGCGGTGCTTGATGAAACCAGAATCAACACAGCGTGGGCGCGATGTGCTCCACGTGGTGGGGGCGGGGCCGGCCGGGCTGGCGGCCGCGATCACAGCGGCTAAGGCCGGGGCGACAGTCGTGGTCCACGAGCAGCGTAGCGAGGTGGGCGGTCGATTTCACGGCGACTTCCAGGGTCTCGAGAACTGGACCAGTGAAAGCGATGTGTTGGAGGAACTCGCCGCAATGGGTATCGACGCCGACTTTGATGCCGTGCCCTGCCGCGAACACATCTGCTTTGGCCCGAGTGGCCGCGAGCACCGAATCCGCTCCGAGATTCCGGCCTACTACCTGGTCCGACGTGGCGCGGACGCGGGCACGTTGGACATTGCGCTAAAAGGTCAGGCTCTGGCTGCGGGCGTTGAGATTCGGTTCAAGGATCCGGTGCGCGACTCTGCGCTGGGCGCCATCGTTGGAGCCGGACCTCGTCGAGCGAATGTGATCGCGGTTGGCTGGGTTTTTCGAACAGATCTCGCGGACGGCGCCTTCGGCGTGTTGAACGACTCACTGGCGGCGAAGGGATACGCCTACCTGCTGGTTCATCAGGGCCGAGGGACCATGGCCGTCTGCCTCTATGCGGACTTTCACCGCGAGGCGATCTATCTAGCTCGAACTCGAGAATTCTTCCAGGAACGTCTCGGCTTTGAGATGCGGCAAGAGCGGCGATTCGGCGGTGCCGGCCGGTGTGTCTACCCCGACTCGGCGGTGTGTGGCAACCAGCTCCTGGTGGGTGAAGCCGCCGGTTTCCAGGACCCATTGTGGGGTTTCGGTATTCGCTACGCGCTGCTCTCCGGCCACTTCGCGGCCAAGGCCTGGCTGAACGGTGATCTTCAAGAGTACGATCGTCTGTGGCAAGAAAAATTCGGCCGTCAGATGCGTGCCGGCTTCGTCAACCGCCGCCTCTACGAGTGGTTGGGGAACGCCGGGTACGGATTTGTAGTCCGTGGCATGGGTGGATCCAAGGACCCTCGCTCCTGGTTACGGCGGCGCTATGGCGGTGGCTGGTGGAAGGACCGGTTGTTCCCGATATTTGGAGGGGCAGGCAGCGAGTCGGCCGAAAAGGCGCGGTGCTCGCTGGATGGCTGCGAATGCACCATGTGCCGCTGTGGTCACATAGCTGGCTCGTAGAGCTTCTAGAGGCCCGGCCGTCCGTTCACTGATTGCCACCA
The DNA here is from genome assembly GCA_003231035.1 of Acidobacteriota bacterium. Lineage (GTDB taxonomy): Bacteria > Acidobacteriota > Thermoanaerobaculia > Multivoradales > SZUA-115 > SZUA-115. Next base: position 366 of record QIHU01000712.1, on the reverse strand, counting down.
GCTCTACCTCTCGGAGATCGGCTACAACAGTGATCGCGGCAGCCTCGCCTTCGGTACCTGCAACGCCGGTTGCAGCGAAGATCCGACCCTTCCCAACAACGGCCAGGGCGGCGGCACGGATTCGTAACCGGGCAACTCCAATCGGTTCATCGGTTCGGGCGCCACGGGAACTTGGGAGACCTGGGATGCTCGTCGTGGCGAGGTCGCCCGCGACAGGTTGACTTGACGTCAATTCATTGACATAGTGCGATGTGTGCACGAAAGCACTTCAGGCGAGGCAGATTGCTGGGTGCTCTCGTTTGACCGTGGGAAGCGTCAAGAATTCCTGCCGTGCACCGGCGGAACCAACTCCGTTAGATCGACACT
>QIHU01000154.1 GCA_003231035.1 Acidobacteriota bacterium | reverse complement strand
TCGATAGCGAAGTAGCACCTGAGCCCCCATCGTCGCTGGTCAGTAGCCGCCCAATACTGGCGATCAGGGACTCAATCTGAACAGGTTCTCCAAGACACTCAACCAGCGAGCGACCGCGCAACGCGCCGCCAATCTCTACACCCCCATGGACGGCCATAACGATCACCGGAAGATTCGAGATTAGTTCGCGGGCGGCAAGTGCGAGAGCTTGCCCACTCATCCCTTCCATCCGCAGGCTGGTAACCAGAAGAGGAGTCCGCGTCAGCGCTTCCAGAGCCAGTGCTGCTTCGCTGAAAGCTCTGACCGTAAGATGAGGAGCTTCACGAGCTAACAGATCGGTCTTTGATGAAAGCGACTCCTCTCGGTCGTCGACATAGAAAATGTGGTCAGCCATTACATCACATGTAACCTTCCAGTCGCACCCACGAGTCTGGAAGGAGAAAACTACTCAGTTTGAGAATATTAAAGCATGGAACCATCGGTCTTAGCGCCCCCCCTCATTGCCGTCTGATCGAACGGGAAGGCGTGGCTCCGCCGACTGCTGCCGAGCACAATGACACACAATTCGATCACTAGCAAGGTCCGTGTCTTGCTGGTGGTGGCTCAGTTTGCCGCTCCGGCAAACTGAGCCACCACCGTCTTGCTCGGAGTTCTTGGGACCGGTGCTACTTGTACGGCGTGTGCTCGCGCCCCATGTAGTCTTTGGTTAGTTTGACGACCACCCCGGAGAGCGCCAGGACGGCGATCAGGTTGGGGAAGGTCATCAGTCCAAGGGCTACGTCGCCGATAACCCAGACGGCTTGCAGCGGCAGGATGGCGCCGAGGAAGAAGAAGCCGCAGTAGACCCAGCGGTAGACCGGGATGGCTCTGGATCCAAGAAGGTATTCGGTGGCGCGGTCGCCGTAGTAAGACCAAGAGATCGCGGTCGAGAGGGCGAAGAGGAGCACCGCGAAGGTGACGATCAGGTTGCCGTTCGTGCCGGGTAGACCGACCGAGAAGCCGCTGGCGGTGAGTGGGGCGCCGGTGAGGAGACCCTCTCCCTTCAGCTGAGGCGCACTCGAACCCGCGGTGACCGTGCCGTCCGCCGCGATGGTCAGGCTGCCCGACCACAGGTTGCCCTCGCCGTCGACCCACCGGGGGTTCTCGATGAACGAGTCGAGGGCCACGAAGCTAGCGCCGGAGGCGACGCCGGCCACCACCTGGATCTGGTCGTCGCGACCGGCTCGATCGCGCTCATCGCGCAAGCGCAGCAGGTCGGCGTCGCTCTGCATGACGGCGGGGACCGCTTCGAGTGCTGACAGGGCGTAGTCCTGTTCCACCTTGTCTTTCCAGACGCCGCTCACCAGGATCACCAGGCCGGTCATCGAGCAGATGACCAGGGTGTCGATGAACGGTCCCAGCGAAGCGACCAGCCCTTCGCGGATCGGCTCTTTGGTCTTGGCGGCGGCGTGGGCGATGGGGGCGCTGCCCTGCCCCGCCTCGTTGCTGAACAGGCCACGCCGCACGCCCCACATCAAGGTCAGCAGGACGGAGGCGGCACCGCCGCCGACCAGGGCTTCGGGGTGGAGGGCCTGCTGGATGATCAAGGCGAAGCTACTAGGCAGATCACCCGCGTGGAGCACCAAGACGACGGTCGCGCCCAACACGTAGACGGCGGCCATGAAAGGGGCCAGGAAGGAGGTCACCTTGCCGATGCGCTTAATGCCACCGATGATCACGATGCCGACGACCACGGCAAAGATGAGCGCTGTCCACACCGGTTCAATGTTGAACCGGGCGTGCAGCTGATCGGCCATGGTGTTGGACTGGTTCATGTTGCCGGAAGCGAAGGAGCAGATGACGGCGAAGATGGCGAAGAGAATTCCCATCCACTTCCAGTTGCCCCCTAGCCTCTCCTTCTCGATGTAGTACATCGGACCGCCGGAGACCGAACCGTCCTTGTGGATCTTGCGGTAGACCATGGCGAGGGTGCATTCGACGAACTTCAGCGCCATACCGAAGAAGGCGGTCACCCACATCCAGAAGAGCGCCCCCGGTCCGCCCATGCGGATGGCGATGGCAACGCCGGCAATGTTGCCGATGCCGACCGTCGCGGATAGAGCCGTGGTCAGCGCTTGGAAGTGTTTGAGATCGCCTTCGTCATTAGGGTTGTCGAACTTGCCCCGCACGATGTTGATCGCGTGGCGAAAACC
>QIHU01000510.1 GCA_003231035.1 Acidobacteriota bacterium | reverse complement strand
TGCCTGCACCGGGGAGCACTGATGGCCGCCGCCACCGTCGAGTTGATGGAGGTCATGGCCCGCGCCCGCGGCCACCACCACCTGAACCAGTTCGCCATCGACGATCTCACCACCTTCGACCGCCAAATGTCGGACCTCACCGGCATTGCCTACGGCGGTGTCAAAGGTCGGTAGTGGCGCTGCGCGCCGTCACCACCCTCGTCCTCCTCGCGCTGACTTGCCAGAGCCTGCGCGGGGACCGGTTCGATTCAGTATCGGTGCGCACTTGGGACACCGTCAAAGACGCCGAGTCGTTCCCGCCGGAACTCAAGGACGAAGTCCTCAAGGTACCTTGGCTCCTCGACCGACCTTCTTTTGGGATCGCCTTTTCCGGAGGCGGATCGCGCGCCGCCACGGCAACCCTCGGGCAACTGCGCGCTCTACGCGCGCTGGGGTGGCTCGACCAAGCCCGCCACATCTCGGCCAACTCCGGCAGCACTTGGACCGCCGTCCCTTTCACTTACCTCCCCGCGCAAGCGGACGAAGCTCGATTCTTGGGTCCCTACGTTCCCCCAGAGCAGATCAGCTCCGCCACCCTCGCCCCTGCCCAGGAAGATCCGCAGGCCATGGCCACCGCCCTGCACAGCGCTACGCTGATCAAGCGGCTCGGTTCTCTCGTCCATGGCGACGAGGCCTACGCGGATCTTGTGGGATCGATCTACCTCAAACCGTTCGGGTTACACAACAAGAAGCGGGTCTTCACTTTTCACCGCGCAGCCTTGAAGGCGGTCTTGGACGGCAACCCCGACCTTCGAGAAGAGGACTTCTATCTCGTGGAGAGGGAGGACCGCCCCTATCTGATCCTGGTTGGAACGATGCTGGCCCGCCAAGTCACCAGCGACCCTAACGACTACTTCCTGGTCGAAATCACGCCACTCTATACCGGAATTCGGGAGCGCTTCCGCTTCGACAAGGACGGCGAGGTGGTCCTCGTCGGCGGCGGCTACGTCGAGTCTTTTGGTTACGACAGCTACGAGCCTACGGAGCCTCCAAAGCGGGGGCGCTACCAAGTGAGGCTCAAGGGCCGGCTGCGGCGCGGCGACAACCCCTTCACCGATCGCTACCGTTTCACTCTCTCCGACGCGATCGGTATCAGTAGCGCGGCGCCACTGGCCACGCTCAGCGGCGGGCGATTTCCCAATATGACCTTCCCTGAACTTCGCCAGTGGCCCGTGGATCGCGCGGCGATTCTACAGGCGGATGGCGCCCTGCGTCTCAAGGCGGACGAGTACCAGCACGCCGACGGTGGTGATATCGACAACCTGGCCATCATGCCCCTCTTAGCGCGCCGGGTGGAGAACATCCTCGCCTTCGTCAACACCGCCGACGCCTTCACGGTGCCCGCAAGGGACTGCGGAGTGGGTAGTGACGATTTTGTGGTCGACGATCTCATCAGCCTTTTCAAAGAGACTGGCAAGCTCATCCACAACCGAGTGTTTGAGAACGCGGAGGAGGAACTAACCACCCTTTGCACCCAGTTCTCGCGACGCCAGGAGGCGGGCGAGCCCCTGGTTCATTGCCAGAGCTACGGGGTCCGAGCCAACCCCAGACACGGCATCGCGCCCTACCAACCGAACATCTGTTGGGTCTATCACCGCGTCCCCCCCACCGGTGAACTCAATCGCAAGCTTCACAACGCGGAATCGCCCTTCGACACCTTTCCCCACTACGCCACCTTCGCCGAACAAGGCGTTCTAGTCATCGATCTCGACCGAGAGAGGGTCAACGCCCTCTCCAACCTGGCCGCGTGGGCGGTGCTCGAGAGTTCTCGCGCGGTGCGGGAAGGGCTGTCCACGGCCCGGTTGCTACCCTAACAGCCGGTCGTCAACCCCAGTTTGACAGACTTGACACAGCGACAGAGTCTTGCCAGACTCGAACCATGGCCAACCTCGCCGCAGAGACTCTGCTTTCCGTAGCGGAAGCTGGACTCACCCTCGGAGTGTCGGAATCCACCGTTTGGCGGATGATCCGGCGAGGAGAGCTGACCAGCCTGCGCCAAGCGGGCCGGCGTTGGGTCCCCAGAGATGCTCTGGAGTCCCGAGTCTTGGCGAAGCCGAGCGATACAGTTGCACCCCTACACGAAGACCACCCCATCTTTCGCTTAGTCGGAGCCGGGAAGAGCGGCGGCCACGGCCCTGGTGCCCGGGACAAACACGCCATTCTCGATCGCTGACCGATGAGGCGAGCGGTGCTCTGGGACTCCAGTGCCATCCTGGCCCTCCTCGACAGGGACGACGCCGACCACAAGCGAGCGGTATCGATCACCGAAAGTCTCGCCGCCGAGAACCGGCCGTGCTTCATTACCAACTACCTTGAAGCCGAGGCGCACGCTCTGCTACTGCGCAAGCTAGGTCGGGTACTGGCTCGTCAATGGCTACTGAGTGGGGGCCTGCCGGTAGTGCGAGTCCATCCTCGCGAGGAGGAGCAAGGCAAGGAGATTCTGGCCCGCTACCTCGATAAGAACTGGAGCCTCTGCGACACCATCTCCTTCGCCGTCATGGAGAGTCGGGCCGTCCAAACAGCCTTCACCTTCGATCATCACTTCCTCCAGTTCGGCCGCTTCG
>QIHU01000651.1 GCA_003231035.1 Acidobacteriota bacterium | reverse complement strand
CGATCTCAGCTCCCTCGCCAACCTCAACCCGACCCTCCATCTCACAACCGGGAAAGCGATCTTGATGATCCGAGCGCTTGACGTCGAGCGTTTCAAGGATGATCCGGTTGGCCTCCAGCATGTCTTCGAGCTTGCCGGTGTCTTTCCACCAACCCCGCACCACGTGGGGGTGAACGGTGAGGCCGCGATCGATCAGATCCTGAATGGCGTCGGTGATCTCGAGTTCGCCTCGCGACGAAGGTTTGATTCGTCGTACCGACTCGAAGATGGTGGAGTCGAACATGTAGACCCCGACCAGGGCGAGGTTGCTGCGCGGCTCTTTGGGCTTCTCGACCAGCCGCTGGATCTGGCCATCCTCGGTCAGCTCGGCAACCCCGAACTGCTGCGGGTTGGGAACCTCGGCCAGCAGAATCTGCGAGTTGCAGCCCAACTCTAGAAATTCGTCGACCAAGCCGGTGATGCCACCGGCGATCATGTTGTCACCGAGATACATCACGAAGGAATCATCCCCGATGAACTCTTCGGCGATCATCACCGCGTGCGCCAAACCGAGCGGAGCATCCTGCGGTATGTAGGTCACCGTGGCGCCAAAGCGCGAGCCGTCGCCCACCGCGGCGCGAATCTCGTCTTGGGTGTCTCCGACTTCGGTGATCCCAGCCGCCACCACCGATTCGATGCCATAAAACAGCACCGGTTTGTTGGCCACGGGCACCAGTTGCTTGGCCGAAGTGTAGGTCAACGGCCGCAGGCGCGTACCTTTGCCACCGGCCAGAATGAGGGCTTTCATGATCGAGTCACCTTTGACGGTAAGTCGGGAGGGTCAGTGTAGGGGCGAACACTCGTGCCGGTCTTAGAAACTACCGGCTCCTGAAAGACGGCCCGAAAGATCGAGGAAGGTACCCACGTTCTTGAGCGTGATCGCGATCCGATAGTCCTGGTTTCTTACCGTGCTTTGCGAGTCGAAATTGGCATCGCGAAATTCGAACAGCACACCGTAGCAGCTTCCGGTGTAGCGCAACACATAGCGCTGCTGCTGTAGCACGTTCTCTTTGATGTCGTAGTTGAACTGAGCGTCGATCTTGAGTTTCTTGGGAATCAGGTGGATCCCGGTCCACAACCGAAGCTGGTCGCTCTGCGTTTCTCCATCCTCGGCGCGCAAGCGATTGACGTAGGTCAGCCCGATGGTGCTGTCTCGCGGCAGCAGGTAGCTCCCCGACAACGAGGTCGAGACCACCCGCGAGAACAACGTGTTGTAGAAAACCTCGGCCTTGAGACTGGTCCCGTCGGTCGGATTGAAGCGCAGGAGCGCCGAGAGCGGGCCGGCCTTGTCCTTGCGCTCCCCTGAGCGTTGCAAGGGTTGATCGTTGTCGAAGCTGAAGGACTGGGCCAGTTCGAAGGAGAAGACCTCGCGCGAGCTGCCGTTCTTCTTTTTCTTGGGCGGCTTCTTGGAGGTGGTCTCCTCGCTGGGATCTCCAGCCCCGTCAGCGGACTCATCAGCGGACTCATCAGCGGACTCATCAACAGGCTCATTCTCCGCCTCGTCGGAAGTCTCCTCGGGCTCTTCCTCCACCACCGGCTTGCCGAGCACCTTGTTAATCAAGGCGACCCGCACCGAGTTGGTGGAGCGCAGCGAATCGCGCTCGTCGTAGAGCGGCGCCCGGGAGCTGTCCAGGTCATCCACATCGCGGAAGCCGTAGGTGATGCGCGGCGCGATGAGGTGCTTGAATTTGCCAAAGTCACCGATCTTCTTCGTGTAGATCCGCGAGAAGGAGGGGCCGAAAATATCGGCGGTCACCACTGGCGTCGTCCGTTCGAAACTGTCGCCGGTAAAGGTCTGCACGCCGTTGACGCAAGGCTCGCCGCTGCCTTCGGCGTTCTGGTTACACAGACTGTCCTCGTACCAGGTGAAGCGATAGCCGCCGGTCAGCGAGAGGGAGAGCCACGGCCAAGTCTTGATCGGCAGCTCGATGCTGGGAAAGAGATCCACCCGGCCGAAGCTGCCGTCGTAGTTCGCCGAGCGCTCCACGTCGAGCAAGGCCAGCGAAGCGTCGGCTTCGAGATACAAGGGCAGCGAGCCGAGTTGGGTCGAGCGCAAGCGATACTCGACCTCGGGCAGGCTGCGCAAGGTCACCGACCGGCTCTCGTCCTCTTCTAGCGTGGTCGGGTCATCGAGGGTGGTGACGGTCTCTAGGTCGTCCACCTGAATGTTCAGCGAGTGGGTGCCCCAGTTACCGCTCAAGAAGCCACGCGAGTGAATCTGGCGCAGGGTGGCGCGAAATCCGAATAGTCGCTGTAGCTGAGCACCCCGCGCAGGCCCAACGGAAGGTCTTCAGAGACGTGGCTCAAGTTGAGCTTCCACCGCCATTTGTCGTCATTGGGATCGCGGATCGCGTAGCCCTCGAAGATGCCGGAGCTGCCTTCCGTTAGCGCATAGCGGAACTCGTTGCCGACACCGATCAATCCCTCGCTGTAGAGGTCGGTGAAGAGGGTGGTGTCGGCGCTGCGCCCGAGAGTCTGGTAGTAGGCGGCGGAGAGCGACGCTCCTCGGCGACGCGAATAGCCCGGCTGAGCCACCAAAAAGCCGGAAGCCCGGTCGAGCTTGGCCGGCCACAGCAGATAGG
>QIHU01000456.1 GCA_003231035.1 Acidobacteriota bacterium | reverse complement strand
TGACCACCGAGCAGCTCACCTTCCAGGGCGCCCGCGAGGCACCCAAGAAAGGCTACCCGGACCACTGCATCAGCTCCTACGGCACCTGGGGTTACAAGCCACCCGACACCAAGACCATCCCGCTCGACTTCCGCGTGCAACTGGTGGACAACGAGGGGCGGAAGCTCAAGCACAAGGGGCCGCGCCTTGATGCCGCCGCCGTCAAGTCCTCGAAGGGCATCGGCGAGCCGCCGCTGGTGCTCGCCAATTCGGTCTTCTACGCCATTCGCGGAGCGGTCAAGGCGGCGCGCGAGGACCAGGGCAAAAGCGAGTGGTTCGAGTTCGCCGCCCCGGCGACCGTCCAACGTATTCAAACCGCCTGTGACGTAACCCCGGATCAACTGCGGTTGGCAGCCACCCAGACCAAGGGCCAGCCAGCCCAGAAAGCAAACTAGCGCCATGAGCACCAAAACCCCAGTCATCTTCAACCACGACGCCGCCATCGACGAATACATGGCCGCCGTCCTCCTCACCACCATGGACAGCGTCGACCTGCTCGGCATCGTGGTCACCAACGCCGACTGCATCGCCGACCCCGCGATGACCGCCTCCTGGCAGATCCAATCCTTCATCGGCCGCACCGACATCCCCTTGAGCCTCAGCCGGGCACGCGGCTGGAACCCCTTCCCCTGGTCCTACCGCGGCGACTGCATCAAAGAGACCCGGATTGCACCGCTACAAAACCACGGCCCCCACCCCGACTGGCCCCCCTACCCCGACGGCGACCGCTGGCTGGCCGAAACCCTCGACAACGCCCAAACCCCGATCACCCTGCTGATCAACTGCCCACTCACCACCCTGCGCGGCGTCCTAGACTGCCCGCAAGGCAAAGCGAGAATGGCCAACATCCAACAACTCATCTGGATGGGCGGCGCGATCCACGTCGCCGGCAACCTAGACCCCACCACCATCCCACCGCTCCTCGCCAACCCCTACGCCGAATGGAACGCCTTCTGGGACCCCTACGCCATCGACTGGATCTTCAAGAACACCACCTTCCCGATCACCGTCTTCCCCCTAGACGTCACCAACCAAGCCGCCATCACCCCCGACTTCATGACCCAACTCCAAGCCCAAGGCAAAGACTTCCGCTACTCAGACCTCGCCAACCAAAGCTACAAACTGGTCGACGAAGAGAGCTTCTACGACATGTGGGACGTCCTCACCACCACCTACCTAGCCCGCCCCGACCTCTTCGCCCCACCCACCCCGATGAACCTCACCATAGAAACCGAAGGCGACAACCAAGGGAGCCTGCGCCAGCAGGTGGGTGGGCGAGAGGCCGCGGTGGTGCTGGAAGTGGCGAATTTGGATGGGTTTTATGAGTATGTGTTGGGGCAGTTTCGGCGGAGTTAGGCGAATGTGACCCATATCGCCAGCCTATCGCCGCCAGTACCCAGGCCGCCTCTTGTGGTGAGCCAACGCGATGATCTCAACAGCCTCTTCTGAGGTGCGGTAGATGATGCTGAACGGAAACCGCCGGAGAAGATAGCGGCGAGCCCCTCGGGTGAGTTCAACCCGGGCGACGGTCACTCAATCTAGCGAAGAGAGTACTTCGCACTTCGGCCCACGGAAGTGTTTGCGCGGCGCCTGAGTCAAGAGCAGCTACACGCGCGGCGACTTCTTGTCTCCAAGCCGCCTCAATGTCAGTCTCCGACGAAGGTTCCAGGCTCTCCAGCAACACGCCAGCCAGGTCGGCCCGCTCCGAATCGGAGAGAATCA
>QIHU01000001.1 GCA_003231035.1 Acidobacteriota bacterium | reverse complement strand
CGGCGCGGCCCAGGCTGCAACGGGTGCGAAGAGAAGTGAGACGAGGATGGCAACGGCGATAGACTTCTTGGTACTAGGCATTTGAGGGGCCTCCTGTGGTTTCTCCCAACACTGTTGGGAGTCCGCCTACCGCGTAGGCGGCTGGGTTGATCGGACTGCTCGATCCACAGTAGGCCGCTTGGCCAATAACCGAAAGTCCCCTATTGCTGGTCTTCTTGTCGGCCCAAAACGGACAAAATCGCTAGATTTCGGTCACCTTGAGCGATGCTTGTTAGTTTTCAGTGAGGACTGACTGGATTCAACCGAGTATTCATCTGTTTTTGACCAGAGAGAGACTTGAGAGGTTGGGTTCTCGGCGCTGGGGAAAGATCTCCGGCGAGAGGCTCTTGGGAAGGTCTTTCGAGGAGGCAGCGGGGGGCGACGGTAGGAGCTACTGGGCGGCGGATCGTCGAAACGGTGAGGACTTAGGGGTGTCGCTCTGCTCGGTCAGCGAGTTCTCGTCGCTGCTGGAAGTACGATCGGTGGGAGCCGCTGGGCTCCCCTGGACGATCCTTGCCAATGACGAGCGCAGGCTGACCCATCCCTCGCCTTGAGAGATGGTGGCGTCGGTCACCAAGGCGAGGGCGAGAGTCGGTTCCCGCGGAACCCGCGTGATGAAGTAATGACAGCATGCTGTTGCCAGGTATGCTTGCTGGATCTGTTGGCTCTTGGTCACTTCTTCTGAACTGGGCGGATTCGTGGTCGAGGTTCCGAAATCGAGTTTGCGCCGTTGGAGCGAGTCGATCAGCGCGGTGATGATCTCCGCGACTTCGGTGGAGAAATCGACCCAATCGCCGTGTCTCGGATGGGCGACCGTCAGAGCCTCTTTCTTGGCCAAGTCGATCAGAATCAGTCCGCAACTCGAGGGTAGCGTCTGGTGGACTGAGGCGCAGGCGGCTCGATAGCTCCGCGCTGTGTTCTCGGCCGTGTTCTCGGCCGCGTTGCCTGACCTGCCCAGCGTGGCGCTCCGATCAGCCGGACCTCCTTCGTTGCGTTTTTGCCGTTGCTCGTCCTCAAACCGCTTTTCATCGCGCTTCTTGGCGAGTTCGAGGAGCAGGCCGGTGATCGATACCGTGATCTGCCGCGTTTCCGGCTGATAGCACATGGGCTCGACGGCGAGGACCGGTACCTTCCCTCCGATGAGGAAAGACATGGCTTCCATCCCTGTCAAGTTGCCTACGGATGCGTTCCAGACATCGCCAGAGACGATCTCCACTGTACCCATCCCGCTCTCCGTGTCCTTGACCGCGATAACAATGGAGCGGCGACTGAGACCCGCCAGTTGCAGGAAGTCGACCAACTCGAAAGTGGCGACCGGAGACGCGCTGCCGGTAGCGACCCTCGGGTTGGTGTCCAAGGTCGGAAGCTTTGGTCCGTTCTGAGCGAATCTTCTCGCCTGTGTCATTGCCGATCCTCTCGGAGTTTGCACTGGCCCGTGAGGGCATTGTTCCCGTTGGTGTTCAACGATGGGTGGGCTCAATTATCCGTGGTGGCAGCGAGGAAAGGAGTCGGGGTTTGTCCCGGCCTTTTGTAGGATCGTCAAGATCTTTCGCGGTGAATGAAAGCATGAGGCGGAGTTCGAGAGGTCCGTTTTGAGGGGGTCGGAGAAACTCCATGGAGGAAAAGGAGCGGATCCGTTGTGGAGTAGTGGCCATGTCTATACTAGTCTACCTGTAGCCCTAGGTGTTGCAAACTTGGCGAGCTCGATCCATATGCGCCGTCG
>QIHU01000733.1 GCA_003231035.1 Acidobacteriota bacterium | reverse complement strand
TCGCGCAGCTCCTGTTCGCCGCCTACTACCGCCTGCGCGGCCTGTTCGCTCGCCGTTCTGGGGTTTGACTGGCACTTCTCCGGCACTGCACCTCTCTGGCAGCTGCCGAACCGGTTGGCGCGCCATCTTCGGCAGAGGCTATCCGACCACTACGGACGGGTCTTCTTGAGGTCCATCTGGAAGGTCTGTCTCCACACCTTGCCGTCGGCGGAAAATTCTCCCACTTCGTGCCAGGTGCCGTTCTCGACGTGGATCGTGTAGCGGATGCGCCCTTGGTTGGGGATCTCCATGCCCCAGACGAAATCGCCATCGACGAGCTCGCCGGTGAACTCGCCGCTTCTGCCGGATGCGAGATGGCTGCGGAAGCGGTAACGCTGGGTTTCAGTGTCGTAGGAGATCGTCGCCAGGGCATGATGCATGACCTCGCCGGACGGTTGGCCGTGGTGCAACCCTTCAATGATCAGCACACGGCCATCGAGTCGGACTTCGACCACCTCGCTGCAACGGAAGCTCTGCGGTTTGACTGGCACTTCGCCAGCAGCACTTCGCCAGCAGTGCCACGCGGTTCTTGGCTTCGCCAGGCTCCGAATCCTATTCCGATTCGAAGGCATCGAAGCTGCCCTCGAAGCTGTCGTAGGAATTCGCCACCGTGAAACCCACCTGACTTCCCAGGGCCTTGAAGTGGGCCTTGCCGCAGTCGATTTTGCCTTGCTCGGTGGGCCGGAGCGCATCGGTGAACAGACTGGCCTTGGTTTCGACCACGAAGAACAGCCGCTCGGCGCCATCCCGCGCCACCAGCACCGCCCAGTCGGGGTTGTAGCCCCCCAACGGGGTTTCGATCTTGAACCACGCGGGTAGCTTGGCGTAGACCTTCACGTCGTCGCTCTGGTCAAGCCTCTCGGCGAAGCCGCGCTCGCCATCCGAGTCATAGAGCACATGATCGTGGACCGATTTTGTCGTTCTCATCATGTTCCTGCTGAGGTAGCCGAAGAGCTCTTGGTCTTTGAACAGCTCCTGGCCGTAGAACTCGTCGTCGCCGATCCGGTGGTACTGGATTCCATCCACGATGAACAGGCGCATCTGGCTCTTGATGATCTCCCTGACCTGCTCGATGAACTTGTTGGGGTTGCGCTTGAAATCATTCAGCCGCCCGCTGCGCAGAAGGATCTCCACGATCGAGCGCCGGGTCAGGTTGGTCTCGTTCTGCAAGAAAGAGACGATGTCGGGCGGCTTCAAGTCCTCGGCGTCGTAGTTGTAGCTCTGCTGGGTGACCTCGGCCATGTCGACACCGCCACGCCCGATCTCCGCCTTGCTCTTGCGATAGACAAAACGCGCCTTGGTCACCACCGGGCTGTGTTTGATCTCGTCGGCACAAGTACGGACGAGCGCTTCGCTGTCGAAGCGCACCCGGAAGGTCGTCTTGTACTTGATGCGATCCCAAAGCGCTTTGAAGTCTTCCCCGAGAAAGCGCGCCTTATTGAGACGGATCTTCGTCCGCTCGTCGGCGTTCTTTAGGTGGAGGCTGCCGGCTACCTTCTTGAGTAAGTCGGCGATCTGTAAGGCCTGGTCGGCCACCGAGTCGGGCATTTGCAAAGAACCGTCTCGCAGGGCGGCCCGGAGATTGTCCGTCACCTTTCCCCGGCCATCGATGTATTTCTCAGTCTTGAGGCGCAACCAGATTTCGGTGGATCTCTCGACACCGAGTAGCTGCTGTTGCCCATCCTCACCCACCACGGGGATGGTACACACCCTCCTTGATGGCGAT
>QIHU01000364.1 GCA_003231035.1 Acidobacteriota bacterium | reverse complement strand
GTCACCTCCGCCATGGGCTCCGGCCTCTACGGCGCTCACGCCATCGCCGATCTTCTCGCCGGCCGTTCCGAAGCAGACGCCGCCTACCGCGGCCTGATGCAGCAAAGCTACGGCACCTACCTGGATCTCCTCGCCGAACACTACGCCCGAGAACAGCGCTGGCCCGACGCTCCTTTTTGGAATCGCAGACACGCGGAGGCGTTCGCGAAGGTGGCTTGAGCTGGCTCGGCCGCAACGAGGCCGAGCGTTTCCCCGCAGTGCCTGGCACTCCGGGCTGCGGCACTCCGGGCTGGCAGCTCACGAGGCGTGTCCCGGGGGTGTTGAGTGGCGCATTTCCGTGGTACAAAGTTGGAACTGGCCCTTCAAATCCACCCGAACGCGCCCTTGTTTCCTACTTCCTCATCCAACAAGCCTTCGACCGCCGCTAGAGAGTCTCGGTCGGTAACTCGCCCACCCTCATGGCTGGCAAAGCGGTCGGTGCGGATCACTTTCTTCACCGCTCTCTTGCTGCTCCTGTGCGCCCTGCGCATGCCGCTGAGGGATCGTCCGATTCGCGATGTGGACGAGTCGGTGGCCTCGATCATCGCCAGCGAGTGGTTGCAGGGCGGGGTGCCCTACCGCGATGCCATCGACCAGCGAGGACCGGTCACCTACCTGCTCTTCGCGCTCACCTTCTTGGTGGCTGGCGTCCACAATATGTACGCCATTCACTGGGCACTACTGCTGCTGATCTTCGCCGGCTGCATCCTGCTCTTTCGCTTCGGCGCGCAGCTAGGCGGAGCGCTCTTGCGCCCCGCGCACGGACTTGCGCAGGGCGTGCCGGACCTCGCCACCGGCTATTTGGCGGCGCTGCTGGTGGCGATTGCAACCTACACCTATCGGCGCAGCCAGATGCTCGCTTTCCACACCGAGTGGCCGCTGCTGATCGCCAGCTCGGTGGGCATGTGGCTGCTGTGGCGATCCCTCCGGCGAGACGAGACGGGCGGGTCGGAGCCGCGCCAATCGTGGCGGCCGTTAGCGCTGGCCGGCTTCGCCCTGGGCGTAGCTTTCTTGTCGAAACAACCGGCCGTCTTCGATAGCTTCGCGGCCGGCGCCTTCCTGCTCGCCTGGCAGGCGCGGCAGGGTCGCTTGTGGAGCCGGCGGACCGTGGTGCGCGTCGCCGCGCTGGGCGGCGGCTTCTTCGCCGCGCTGGGGCTGTGCGCCGCCTACTTCGCCGCCCACGGGGCACTCGCTGACTTCTACCTCTATTTCTGGCAGTACAACGTCGACCACTATGCGGCGGTGGTCTCGACGGCGCGCAAGATCGAAGCGCTCAACCCCTTCGACCACCGCCGTCACTACCTGACCGCCAACCCGCTGCTGCTGGTCGTCGGCGGCGTGGCGATCGTGCGCCTGGTGGTGGAGTGGATCCTGCGCGGCTGGCGGGCGATCGACGCTCGTGCGATGCTCACCCTATGGTTCGCCGCCGCCTTCTTCGGCGCTTCCTACAGCGGTCGCAACTTCGGCCACTACTTCATCCAGCTGATCGCCCCCGCCTGCCTGCTCGCGGCGCTGATGCTGCGCGAAGGGTGGCTCGGCGCGGCCAGGCTGCGGCGCTGGTCACCGCGGCTGCCGGCCGTGGCGCGAGTTGTCCTGACGGTGGCCGTCGTCGCCAGCCTGTCGTATTCCCTGCACCGGTTCCGTCGCGACATGGCGCTTTTCACCTGGGACCAAGCGCCACGGCCGAAGGTGGCGCAGGAAGCGTTGGTCGCCTACATCGCCGAGCACAGCGAGC
>QIHU01000593.1 GCA_003231035.1 Acidobacteriota bacterium | reverse complement strand
GTCGATTTTCGCTACCAGTTCGGCACCGACGTGGTCATCGACCTGATCGGCTACCGCCGCCACGGTCACAGCGAGATCGACGACCCGACCATCACCCAGCCCCAGCTCTACCGGCGCATTGAGGCCCACCCGCCGCTGTGGCAGCGCTTCGCCGCCGAGCAGGAGGTCGCCGAAGAGGAGACCGCGGCGCTAGTCAAGAAGGTCAAGGAGGAGTTCAGCGCCGCCCAAGAACGAGCTGAGAATATGGAAAGCAAACCAGAGCTGAGCAGCGCTCCCAGCTACTGGGATCGCTTCGTCGGTGGCCCCTTTCATTTCGACTATCGGGTCGAAACGGGCCTTGAGGCGAACGAGCTGGCCCAGCTCGGCGACAAGTTGGTGGCGGTGCCCGAGGGATTCAACCTGCACCCGAAAATCGCCAAACTCCTGGAGCTTCGTCGGGCCATGGCGCGGGGCGAACAGCCGATCGACTTTGGCATGGCGGAAGCTCTTGCCTGGGCCTCGTTGGTCAAGGTCGGAGTGCCGGTGCGCCTGACCGGTCAAGATTGCGTTCGCGGTACTTTCAGCCATCGCCATTCCAAGTTGCTCGACATTGAGACCGAGCGCCTGCACTTCCCCCTGGCTCACATCGCCGAGCGCCAGGCGTCGATTGAGATTTACAACTCGATGCTCTCGGAGGCGGCGGTGATGGGGTACGAGTACGGCTACAGTCGCGACATGCCCGAAGCCCTGGTGATGTGGGAGGCGCAGTTCGGCGACTTTGTCAACGGGGCCCAGATCATCATCGATCAGTTCGTCGCCGCGGCGGAAGACAAGTGGAAGCTCCTCTCGGGATTGGTGTTGCTCCTGCCACACGGCTTCGAGGGCCAAGGGCCGGAGCACTCGAGTGCCAGGCTGGAACGGTTCCTCCAGTTGGCGGCGAATGAGAATCTACAGATCTGCCAACCCTCGACCGCTGGCCAGTACTTCCACCTGCTGCGTCGCCAGGCTCTGAGCAAGTGGCGAAAGCCGCTAGTCGTCTTCACTCCCAAGAGCATGCTGCGCCACCCGGCGGCGGCTTCCGATCTCGATGAATTGGGCAAGCTGCGCTACGAGAACGTACTTCCCGATCCCCAGGTCAAGCAGGCCCGACACGTATTGCTGTGCACCGGCAAGATTCGTCACGAACTCTTGGCGCAGCGCGACAAATCAGCCGCCCACACCACCGCCGTGATCTCGCTGGAACAGCTCTATCCGTTCCCCAAACGGGAGCTGGCGGTCGAACTCGAACGGTTGGGGGAGGATCTTCGAGATATCGTCTGGGTCCAGGAGGAGCCGGCCAACATGGGAGCGCTGTTCTTCGTCCTGCCACGGATCCGCCATCTCGCCGACCCCATTCCCGTGCGCACCGTCAAACGCTCCGCCAGCGCCAGCCCCGCCACCGGCTCGGCAAAGGCGCACGCCATCGAACAGCAAGCGCTACTCGAGATCGCCTTCAGCGCGCCCGAGTAGTCCAGATCGGCGAGGCGAATTGAGCCGACGGTCGCCATCGGATGAACGAGATCGCTCAGCCATCGCTGATAGAATTGGAATTATACCTGTCACATCGATGGTTTCCAGTGAGTGGGGGGGGGCTGGTTATGGTGTTCGAAGTTAGGCGCTTGGTGCTTTTGGGTGTCACGGTTCTCGCTAGCGCTAGTCTGTTGGTCGGCTGCTCGCCGGACTCGGTTGATCTCGCCGGCACGGTGGAGCGCAAGACGCTAGAGCTGGCGGCGCCGACCTCTGAGCTTCTGGTGGCC
>QIHU01000471.1 GCA_003231035.1 Acidobacteriota bacterium | reverse complement strand
CTTTGATCAACACGTAGGCTTCGTTGGCAGCCTTGGCGCCGATGAGCTGGTCTTCGTAAGTCTCGATCGGACCGATGACGATGTCGAGAGTATTGTCTTTCATCTCCATCCAGGCCAGATCGCTGGCCTGATAGTCATCCGAGAGCAGGGCTTGAGCACGCAGTTCGAGGTACTTCTTGAACCCCGGATCCTCAGCCAAGGCGGCGGCCTGGCGCAACTTCTCGGCTGCCACGCTGTACTGCGCGGCGTACGCCTCGCTATAGGGGGTCGCCGTCAGCTTGCCCTCGTCGTCGCGGCGCACGACGGTGTAGAGACTCTTGAGTTCGGGCAGCTCGGCGCTCGCTGCTTCGAGTTCCTCGACGGACATGTCCACCGGGTAATAGTTGGCGCCGGCGGGCTTGGGGCCGATGCCGGCGACGAAGGGCTTGTTGCCGTTGAGCCGATCCCACGGGCCGTAGTTGATCTCGATGGCGCGGCGGGTGTCGGCGTCAGTCACCGAGGCGAGCAGCTCGGCCTTGTCGCCGTAGGCTTGCATCCAGAAAGCGGCGTCCATCTGCTGCGCCGCCTCGATGAGGAGAGGGATCATCTTGAGGTGGTTGTCGCTCAGCGCGGCAAGGTTGGCTTCGAGCCTGAGTGGGGTGTATTTGCTCACCACGGTGGCGGCCTCCGAGTCTGAATCCACGGCGGCGGTCTCCTCGCCAGAGGTGGAGTCGTGGCTAGCGGTGGGACCGCAAGCCAGGCAGACGGCGGCGGCCAAGGCGATGGCGGAGCCAGTGACGAGTTGCTTCATGGGGATTCCCTCTCTGCGTTCTTGCTTGCAATGAAGCCCGGAGCTTACCGTTGACGCACGACGGTATGCTAGAGCGCAGGCAGGTCCATCGATGTCGAGAGCCGCGCGCCGTCGCTCAGTAAGCGTTGAGCCGCAACCCTCGTCGCACGGTCATCCAGAGGATCTTGAGGTCGAGCAATAGCGACCAGTTCTCGATGTAGTAGAGGTCGTACTGGATGCGCTTCTTGATCGAGGTGTTGCCGCGCCAGCCGTTGACTTGGGCCCAGCCGGTGATTCCCGCTTTAACGCGGTGGCGCAGCATGTACTGCGGGATCTTGTGTCTGAACTCGTTGACGAAGGCGGGGCGCTCGGGGCGCGGGCCGACGATCGACATGTCGCCAACCAGGACGTTCCAGGCTTGCGGCAGCTCGTCGATCGACCAGCGGCGCAGGAAGGCGCCGAGCCGAGTGCGGCGCGGATCGTCTTCGGTGGCCCAGACCGGGCCGGTGGTGGCTTCGGCGTTGACCCGCATCGAGCGCAGCTTGAGGATCATGAAGGAGCGGCCGTCGAGCCCCATGCGCTCTTGACGGTAGAAGATTGGGCCGTGGTCTTCCAGCCAGATGGCCAGGGCGACCAGCGGCAAGAAGGGCAGCAGGCAGAGCAGCACCCCTCCCGAGATCGCCATGTCCATGGCGCGCTTGGCGAGGGTGTTCCAACCTTGCAAGGGTACCTGGGAGAGGTTGATCACCGGGGTGCCGTCGAGATCCTCGAGGGTCGCCTTGAGGGTGGCGTACTGGAGAACGTCGGGGACCAGCTTGACTTCGACGCACTCGCTTCCCACTTGGCGCAGGACGCGCATCATTTTCTTGTGCGCTTCGAGGGGCAGGGTGATGAAGACCTGGTCGACCTTGTGGCGCTCCAACACCTCTTGCACGTTCTTCAAGGTTCCGAGCATTTTGACGCCGTGGAACGAGAGGTTGGCCTTGCCGGGATCGTCGTCGAGAAA
>QIHU01000382.1 GCA_003231035.1 Acidobacteriota bacterium | reverse complement strand
CAATGCCGGCGATGGCCAGTAGCAGCGCCACCGACCGGCAGAGCGGCTAAACGAAGAAGGCCGGAGCGGGGCGGGAGCTACTCGGCAAGACCAAGCTGCTCGCGGATCAGCCGGCAAAGGCTGTTCTTGATCTCGGTGTGGCGTGGTACGGGAGCTTTGCGACCGTTGGCGGGGTTGAGATAGAGGTCGTGCCGGCTACCGTGGCGCAGGAAAATGCAGCCGGCCTTCCTCAGTTCTTTGAGGAAAGCCTTCTGCTTCACACCTCGACCTCGATCAGCCGGCTTTCCGCCCCGGCGGGAGCCGGGGCCGGCATCGCGTCACTGATCACGAGGTCGTAGGCGTCACGGACGTTGTCCTCGAGTTCGTCAAGGGTTTCGCCTTGGCTGAAAATCCCAGGCACTTCCTTGAGGCGCCCGACGTACCCGTCTTCGTCTTGCCAGTAGCATGCGGTGACCTCCTGGCTTGATTGTAGCTGGTGGCTTCGCAGCTTGGCTAGGCGGCGCAGCCGCCGGGGCAAGCTGCGTTCTAGGGTGGACGGGTGGGCGAACCATCAGCACCTAGACGGCCGAACCCCCGCCGAAGCCTGGGGAAGGCACGGTATTTCTCAGAATGGGCTGGATCGCTAGCGGGGTTCTATTGGCGGGAGTGAGGCAGGGCCAGGGGCAAGCCGACCGTCGACGGGAGGAGTGCGTTTGGAGGGAAGCGGTTACTAGAAACTTGGGGAACATCGAGGAAGGAGGGCGAAAAATAGCGGCTGACTGTTGAGACTGGGTGCCGAGATCGACGATATTCGGCGATCTGAGGCCCGGAATCGGAGGGGAACCCCTGTGGACACCGTGGACGGGACACTCTCGTTGAAAACAGAGGATTTTACTACTTGAGTGGCTCTTCGTCGACCGGGAGACTTGCCAACCACGCCCTAGATTTCAACGAGTAATGCACGAGCTCGTAGCGATGGTTAGTTTTATCGAGGACTCGTTCTATGGGGCCCATGTCGTCAATATCTGTCTCGAAGAAGACCTTGAAAAGGCTCGTGCGATCACCTAACGGATCTGAGACTAAATAGATCAAAGTTCCAGCTGGTAGCTTACCTTGTGGTTCTCCATCCGAAGAGAGGATGACCATCTCTTCCTTGATCCTGAAGCGAGGCTCTACACCGGAATCCATCTTTAACCGTGTTTGGAATCGGCCCAAGAAGAACGCTGCGATCAGGAGAATCAAAGCCGCCAAGACGAACAGCACCGTAACGTTGACCTTCATTTTTTTGGCTCCTGCCAGGCTTTCGCCCTTCGCTCGGATTCTTGGCTGAGCATCTTCTTGGTCTTCGCGCGCTGGTCCTCATGGCTAATGGACACTGAGCTTCCCGACCCTCCTACCGGGTAGGTTCGCCTCTCGGTGAAAGGCGAGTCCGCGCTGCTGAACAGCTTATCGAGATTCTCTTCGACGTTCTCTGGATAGACCTCATTGACTGCCTGTACAACATTTCTTAGCGTCTCGGTATCTCCAGCCTCACAGCCTCCCCTGGTCTGTGACACGCATGTGTTCCCGCCGCGTCCTAAGGAGAAGATTGCAGCATTGTAGTCCTCTTCGAGCTGGTACGACTTGCTTGCCCTGTAGGCGAGTTTCTTCTCAATATCTTGACGCCGTTCACCTTCGTTGATCAGCAGCTTGAAATGATTTGTGATTCTTTGGTCCGTTGCTCGGTCGGTCTCGACTCGGTAGCCAATTGACGTGCGATGGCGCGCCTCTCTTGCCAGGTAGTTAGGTCCAGCCTGTTCATTGAGGATGCCTTCACCTTTGCTCTTCTGTACGCCCCACGCCCGGCCGTAGCGCCCGAAGTCGTAGGTCACGTCGTACTGGCTGTCATTCGGATCGAAGATCCGAATCGCTACATGCCCATAGGCTGACCACTCCCCACTCGGCTTTCTGTAGGGCCGGCCAACAATGATCTCCACATCCAAGCCCATCGGATCACCCATGTTCACCGAATCATTGCCCGCAAACTGGTAGAGCGACGGCGCATCCACGTAGCCGAGGGGATCGACGGTCACGAAGCGACCTATCTCTGGATCGAGCCACCGATTGCGGAAGTACACAAACCCCGTAGCCTCATCCACCGGCCGCCCGTGGAACCCGATCTGCGTCCCTGTCGCGCTCCCACTCACCACACTCGAATCCACCGCCTCAAACACCAGCGCATCCGCCTGCGGGCTGGTTACCGGCAGGGTCAAGTTGAAAGGGGCGGCGAGGCCGTTGCCGGAGAGGTCTAGGACTCCGGTGGCGATGGCCAGCGGGTGGTTGCCGGGGGGCAGGGTGAGGCAGGGCGAGGTTAGGGTGTAGGCCGAGCCTTGGGGGCGGCTCCAGG
>QIHU01000584.1 GCA_003231035.1 Acidobacteriota bacterium | reverse complement strand
CCTCCACCAGCCGCGCGGTGACGCTCGATACCTTGTCGCCAGTCGTCGCGATCACCGATCCAGCGTCCGGGATGATCACCCCCGAGGCGACCGTGACCCTCTCGGGCACGGCGAGCGATCCGCACCTGGACCGCGTCGAGGTCAACGGCCAGGCGGCATCCCTCTCCCCGGATGGCACGTGGACGATCAACCTTGCGCTCAGCGAAGGCGACAACTCCTTCCTCGCCCAGGCGACCGACCGCCTCGGCCACTCGGCGACGACGAGTGTGACGGTGGTGCGCGATGCGACCGCTCCCGAGATCGCGATCACCCAGCCCAATGACGCGCAGCGCCTCGCCGCCGAGACGGTGGACGTTTCCGGCACCGTCGCCGATGAGCCGGGGCTCACCGTGACCGTCAACGGCATTTCGGCAACGGTGACCACCGGCACTTTCACCGCCCCAGCGGTAAGCCTGCTCGAAGGCGCCAACCGTCTCGTCGCCCGCGCCAGAGACGCCCAGGGCAACGAGGGGACCCACACGATCACCGTCGAGCGCGACACGGTGGCGCCCGAGCTGCTCTCGGCCGCGCCCGCTTCGGGGGCGCTTGCGGTGGCGACCGGAACGGCGTTTGTGTTGATCTTCAGCGAAGAGGTCCAAGCCCCGGCGGCCGGGTCTGTCGAGCTACAGCTGGCCGGCGGTGCCGTCCTGCCCGCGACGCTCACCCTGGACGGCGACACCGTCACCGTCACGCCGGGCTCTCCCCTGCCGTCGAACGTCCAGCTCGAACTCGTTCTGACCACCGGCTTGCTCGACCTGGCCGGCAACGCCCTGGCCGCGCCCCAACTGCTCACCTTCGGCACCGCCGACACGGCGGCGCCAGGCGCGCCGGTCGTCTCGCCCGCCCCGCCGGCCGTCCTGTGTGCCACCGCGCTCAGCCTCAGCGGCACCGCCGAGGCTGGCTCTACCATCGAGGTCTCAGGCGGCGTGGCGGTGGTCACCGCAACCACGGCTGTGGATGGCACCTTCACCCTCAGCGTCGCGCTGCAACCCGAGTCGCTCAACCACCTTGCCGTGGTTTCTGTCGACGCGGACTCCAACCGCTCAGCTCCGGCGACCTTCACCGTGGCCCACGACTGCCAGCCGCCCGCCGTGGTGGATGCCCTAGACGAGAACGGCAGCTACCGAGTGCTGTTCAACGAATCGGTCGATCCCGCGTCGGTTGTGGGCGGCTCGCTTTCACTCTCAGGAGCGAGTGGCACCATCGCTGGCACGGTGAGTGCGGGATCGACCCCTGCCGAGTTCCTCTTCACCCCCACGGTGCCGGTGGTGGCCGAAGTCGTCCGCCTTGCTGTTTCGACCCAGGTGCGCGACCTGGCCGGCAACGCCCTGGCCTTCCCCTTCTCGCGCCTCTTCGGCGCCGAGGCCGGGGTCTCCTTCGTGGTCGCCACGGTGATGGACGACGCCACCGGCCGGCCGCTGGCCGGCGCCCGCGCCGTGGTCGAGGTGAGCGACGGTGTCGCCACCGCCGAACCGCGTCCCGAGCGCCAGACCGCCGCCGAGGGCTCATTCCAGCTACCGCTGGCGGCTGGGACGCACGAGCTGACCATCAGCCGGCCCGGCTACACGCCGGTCTACCGGGTGGTGACGACGGCGGCAGGGCAAGGTAGCGATCTCTTCGATCCGAGGCTCACTCCGATGACGGCGAGCACCACCATCGGTGTCGCCGGTGGAACCTTCGACGGCCCGGCCAGCCTCAGCCTCCCGGCCGGCGCTTTGGCCGGAGACACCGCCGTCTCCGTGAC
>QIHU01000588.1 GCA_003231035.1 Acidobacteriota bacterium | reverse complement strand
AAGGTGGAACAGGCGTCGAGCACCTTGACCACCAGTTCGACATTCTCCGGCCGAAAGAACCAGAAATAGCCGGTGTCCGAAGTCAACGGTTGGGCTCGGCCAAAACCCTGAGTGCCTGAAGGAGTCTGCCATTCGACGTCGACTTCGAACCGGCCCTCCCCCAAGACTAGCGGCGGCGGAGGCGGCGCATCGGTGCGGGTGAAGTGCAGAGTTCCGAGGGGAACCCCATTGCCGAGCGGGCCCGTGACGAGGCGCCCGATCGGTTGTTGCGGTCGGGTATCCTGATTCGCCGAGGTGTAGGTGGTGCCACTGTCGGTGCCGGCATCCCAGGGATAGAGCACGATCTCCTTGCCCTGGACCCACTCGCCATTCTCGATCAACGATAGCGAGTCGACGCCAATGAACCAGTCGGGGCTGGGGGCGATCATCGCAACCAGGGTGACCCGCGGTTTGTTCGCCTCGATGGTGAAGTCCATGGAGATCGTCCCCGGCGACCGGAAGCCCGGTACGCTCAAAAACTCCCGTGCGTGGCCGCTGGCAGGCTCCAGGCGACGGCCAAGAGAGTGCCGCACATCGCCGTCGCGCGGGCGCTTAATCTCGTCCTCATGGAACCATCTTGTCAGACCGATCCGAAGTATTCCTCACGGAAAGGTCTCGTTGCATCGACGACGGGACCTTCCGTGTAACAGCGACTCCCCTCCCACGCCTATCCTCGGTATACCGCGCCTGTGCCCTGTGTCACCCTGTAAGGGAACTCGGCGTTTGGAGATTCACCACAGGAGATCGCGATGTCCGCTAAGGCTAGAGCACCTGGCGCCTACATGTGGCGCGGCGACCGGCAGCCCTTCTACCAGCGCTGGTGGCTGAAGTTCAATCTCGATTCGGGCGAGTGCCTGAGCTTTCAGGTTGGGATCAACAATCCCTGGGATGAGGCAGGCGAGTTTGACGCCACCGGATCCTTCGTCTTCTTCGACCGCTACAGCCCCGACCCCGCGAAGAACCTGATGAGCATGCCGATGTGGGGGATTGAGGCATTCAGCGCCAGGAGCGAGCGCTTTGAGGTCGAGGTCGACGGCAGCCAGTTCCAGGAGCGACGCTTTCGAGGCGAATTCCACGATGCCGAGCACGACAAGCAGATTCGCTTCGACTTCCAGATCGAGCCGCGACATTCATTCCTCCTGGCTGACCTCAAGCTCGACGGGATCGCGCAATCACAAAAGGCCAACACCCTGTGGCAGGCACCGTTCTCCGACTGCCGAGTCACCGGCTCGGTCCACATTGACGAGGAAACTCTGACCTTCCACGAGGCTCCCGGCTACCTCGATGTCTTCTGGGGTCGCTCGATCCCAGACCGATGGTTCTGGGCCAACTGCAACAAGTTTGACCAGAGCCCCGACACCTGGTTCGTCCTCGGTGGCGGCGAACTCGAAATCCTCGGCCACAAGCTGCCTCGCTGGGTGAGCGAAGCCTTCCCCGTGGTCGCCGCGCTCCACCTCGACGGCGAGACGCACCTCTTCAACAGCGTCCTCAACAGAGCCCGGTTCCACTTCGACAAGGGCGAAATCCGCTTCGAGATTCGACGCCTTTTTCGAGGGATCCGACTGGTCTACACATCCAAGGTCGAGCGCCAAGAAGTGCGCCCGATGGACTGGCACTCCCCGGACGACACCATCCTAGAGTCCGGCATGGCCCTCACCGCGCCGGCCACCCTAGAGATCTACCGTGGCGGCCTCTTCAGCGCGTGGAAGCTGGAACGAACGCTCACCACCCCCAACGCCGCCGGCAT
>QIHU01000337.1 GCA_003231035.1 Acidobacteriota bacterium | reverse complement strand
GCCATCACCAGGTCATCCTGGGTGCCCACCGAAAAGGACCCGTAGCGCTCGTTGGCGTCGCTCTCGACCTGAACCTGGTAGTCGAGCAGCTCACGGGACAGGATCTCTGTCTGCGGCGTCTTGGGCAGGTGAATCCTGCCGGTTTGTAGGAGCAATTGAAGCCGGCCGACCAACAGCGCTTTGCCCAGCTCGACCTGCGGCCAGGTCTCAGTGCGGCGATCGCCATGAGTGAAGTACACGGGCCGAACCCGAGCGGAGATCTTCGAGTTGAGGAAATGCACCAAGGGATCGCCGACCCCGGTCGCATTCACGTAGACGGCGACCCGTTCGCGGGGTGCTTGCTTCTTCGCCCCAGCCAGCATCTCGGCCAGGCGCGTCGCAAGAGCCGGGAACGTCGTGCCTGTAGCGAGGCGCTCCAGGCTCCGAATCAGGAAGTGCCGTTCTTTGCAGCTATCGATGGTCCGAAGCAGGTTCGTGGCCACGCAGATGGCCGATGGGCTGCGGCGTTGGCCGAACTCGACACCGATGATGATCATTGGCGGTAACTCCCAGGGTTCAGTAGATGCCAGGCCCGACCGGGTCCTGTTGCACGGCTAGCCCGAGGGCCGTTACGAGGTCGTCTTGTGTTCCGACCGTAAACGCACCGTAGCGTTCGTTGGCGTCGCTCTCGATGCGAATCTCGTACTCCTTCAACTCGCGCGCGAGGATCTCGGCGTCAGGCGTCCGCGGTAGATGGAGGCGGGCCGTCTGGAGCAAGGTCTGCAACCTGCAGACGAGGTGAGCTTTCCCGAGTTGCACTTCCAAGCGCCAGCCGCCGCCGGTTTCGATCCGACGGTCGCCATGAGTGAAGAAAACGGGAGTCACAGCCCGCAGGCCGGGCACAGCTTCGTCGAAGAGATCGACCATTGGCTGACCGAGGCCGGTCGCGTTAACAAACATCCGGGGACAATTGCCCGTCCGGCTCTCGATGCCTCCTGAGATTTCCGCGGCACGCTGGGCGATCTCGGGGAAGGAGGTGCCGATCGGCAGCCGCTCCAGATGCCGCACGACCCAGTGGTGGACAAGGCGATGGCCGACCCGTCGTTGCTCGATCTCGCTCACGCAGATCGCCGTCGGCTCGCGCTTCTGGCCGATATCGACTCCCATGGTGATCGAGTTGCTCATCTTGCGTCCTCTCACGGCTGCGATTCAAAGATTCCAGGCTTCTAATTCTTCCTCGAATGCCCGCTCGATGTCCTCTCGGCCGAAGGGTTGGGTCTCGCCGTCGAGGAACTGGCACTCATACTCCTGCGTGAACCACCACTCGCCCATAGCTCGGCGCTCTTCTTCAAGAAACTCCGTGGTGATGCGGGGGACCTGGCTGGCGGGCACGTCATAGCGCTCCCACGGCTCCTCGGACCTCCAGGCTTCGTACCACCACCCCCTCGTGCCGAATGGCGTGGAGAGGGCGAGCAGACGGCCTCCTGAGACGGCGATCATGGGGCGAATCGAGAAGTACAGATCGCCGGACACCCGCGATGCCTCGTCGACGACAAGGAGGCTGACGCCGGAGAAGCCGCGCACCGTGTCCTGCTTGCC
Organism: Acidobacteriota bacterium; assembly: GCA_003231035.1. Lineage (GTDB taxonomy): Bacteria > Acidobacteriota > Thermoanaerobaculia > Multivoradales > SZUA-115 > SZUA-115. Next base: position 209 of record QIHU01000337.1, on the reverse strand, counting down.
GGGTAGAGAGACGATGCGGGAGTCGTTCGCCAGCTCGAGCCGGAGAGCTGATTGCGTGGTCGAGGGCACCGAGCCGCCGATTGTCCGGTAGCAGGCGAGAGCCTTCTTGAACAGCTCTTGGGACTGGCGCAGCGACGGCGACAGCAGCAGGACCAGGGACGCCGGAGCGTAGAGTGCCGTGTGGACCGCCAGGGTGGCCGCCATGGTCG
>QIHU01000675.1 GCA_003231035.1 Acidobacteriota bacterium | reverse complement strand
GGGGAGCGGTGGAATTATTTGCAAGGGCTCCGGTGAGCGGAGCCACGAACAGGCGCGCGGGGATCGCGGGGCGCGGGTGGCGCATTTGATCGACTCGGGCAATCTGCAACAAGACCACGCGTTCGCCTCGGCGGTCCACGCGGAGGTGAACCCAGCGGTTGGGCACCGCGAGCGGTATCTCGCAGGCTCCCAATCGGCCTTGAGCACTGACGATCTCCATTTGCCAATGGGTGATTCCCTGAAGCGGTCGCCACCCAAGGGCAGAATGTCGTCAACCACGCTCCGCCGGTTGACCCACTTCATCCGTAGGTCGAGGTCGATTCCAATACGGCGCTTTAGCTCGTCGGAGATGTCGCAGCCACCATCCAAATCGAACTCATCACTCTGCCAGGTGCGCGCTAGCCGACCGTCAGCGCGGAAGAGGAAAACTCCAGGCTCGGTGACCGGTACTACCACGAACGAACCGTCCTCCAGGAAGCGGGCCGCGCCAACGAAGGTCGCTCCACAGTCGTTCAAAGCCTTGGCCCGAGGGCCATCGCTCGCGAAGGCGAGTGGACGCATCGTGCTGAGGTTGGAGCCGCTCAGTGGCCCGAGCCAGACAAAGGCTCCGTCCTCTTCGTAGGCACTGCCATCCTCCGTCTTGCGTAATCCGAGAACCAGCAATTGGTCCTCCCGCACGTCTAGATCTTGGATCGCCTCGAAGTAGTCCTCTCCCGCTAGGCTGCTGGCTCCATGGGCTTTCCAGCCCACCGCGAACATCGCCGACCCCACAGCCAGGTACTCAGGGGAAGAGCCCAGTGACCAGGGAGACCAGGTAGAGCTGTTCCGCCCGCCTGGAGCCACCTCGACCCTCGGTGGATCCGTTGAACCGTCGACGCGCAAACGGACCACGCCACCCTTGATAGCAGTAATCGCCACCTCTTGTTGCCCAAGCCAACGCACGTCTCGCGCCCAGCTCAGGCTCTCGGGCAGTGGGTGCTCGGTCAGTTCGCCGAAGCAGGAGGGGAGGGGGGACTGCGCGGGCGCCTTGCCGGGTTCTTCCTTCGCGAACGCGGCCAACGCCGTGGCGAAAAGGAGAAGCAGGGCGAGCTTTGCCGGTCTCGGGGTTGTGGGTTCACGCATGGCGACCTTTCTTCAGTATCGTAAATAGGGTACCACGTTCTCTATTTACGGTACGAAATGGCTTCACGGCCGGGTCGCGCGGGGGTGGGGTGGGGTGGCGGATGAGTTTGAGGGAGTATCGGTACCACGGGCGAGCCGCGGTGGGGGCGGCTTGGGGCTTCATGGTTATCGGGGTTCCCGAAGGTGCCGCCTTCGCCTCGTTCGCGGGAGGCTTGCCGCTTCGCCGACCGCCCTCTTGTAGATCGACGAGGGCGGGGCAACGGGGGTTATCCTCGCCGGCTTGAGGTGGGCGGCTACCTCTACTCGCTCTCCGAGCGGTGCGCTTGCTCGATGGTGGAGGCGATCAACTCGGCGCAGTCTCGCTTCTCTTCGGGGAGGCTATTCCAGCACTGCCAGAAGGCTTCCTCCAAAACGATGTAGGCGGAGGCGCCATTGATCTGGGCAAGCGCTTTGAGGCGGGCTTTCGCCTCCGGGGTCATCTGGGTGTTGAAGACCAGGAGGCCGGGCTGCCGGGTGCGCGGGCGGCCAATGCGTTTTCTCTTTTTCATGTCGGCGAAATTGTAAATGGATACCCTTATGTTGTCAAGCGGTCGCCTGGCGATGGCTAAAGATTGCTTCCGGCGACCTTGTCGGCGAGGGTGAACCGCCTCATTTCGGTGGTCGGTGCCGAGCGCGGTGGTTGGCTCTATCTTTTTACCCATCCACAAGGGATAGTTGTGCGAGCCGTACCACCTTGACAGTCTGCTGTCCATGACGTAAAACAGGTGGCACTCAGCCTTAGAGCGTGCCAGATCGAAGGAGCTTCGAAGGAGCTATGCGCTCGGTCTTTCTAGGAATCCGTAGGGGAGTTGATAGATGGTAGACGAGACACCGGACAGCGCGGCGAAGGCTGCCACCACGGGTGATA
>QIHU01000087.1 GCA_003231035.1 Acidobacteriota bacterium | reverse complement strand
AGGTCGATCTGACGTCAAGGTCTTGGACGGTTTGCGGCAACGGCTCATGGCTGCACCTCCACCACTTGGATTTGGAAGTCGGTCAGCAGGTAGAGCCGGTCACCGACCTGTACCGCGTCGCGCAGCAACCCGTAGGTCGGCCAGCGGCCGTAGTGCGGGACGAAGAAGGCGGGCGCCGGCTCGTCGAGCGACAGCAGAGTGGCGGCGCCGCCGAGCCCCTCGGCCCACCAGAGCTGCTCCGCACCCGCGCGCTCCAGAGTGAAGAGGCCGAAGGGCGGGTAGGGCTCAAACGGCGGCGGGCCGAGACTCAGCACGGCCCCCGTGCGCTGTAGCTGGAAGGCACCCTCACCGGCAATCGCCACCCAGCGTTCGCCGGTGGAGAGTGTTTCTAGAAAGCCGCTGGCCAGTTGCGTGGGCGCGGGCGTCGTCGAAAGATCGAAGAGGTAGGCGGCGCCGTCGCCGATCAACCACAGCTCGGAGCCCTCGACGAAGAGGCGCGGCGTGGCCAGTGCCGGCAACGCGACGTTGGCGGTGGCGAGCTGGACCGGAGACCGGAGCCAGCGGGTTGGTCACGTCCAGCGCGTAGAGGCCGAGCGTGCCGCCCAGCTCGATGCCGGCGGTGTAGAGAGTGGTGCCATCGAAAACCATCGCCAGGACGGGGTTGCCCGCGTAGAGATCGAGGCTGGCGCCAGGCAGCGCCAAGGGCGCGGCCGGATCGATCACGTCGAAGAGTTCCAGCTGACTGGCGGCCACCAGTAAGACGTTCTGAGTGAGCACCGCATCGGCGACCGGGCCGGTGACGCTCACCCGCGCCGCCTCGGTGAGGTTGGTCGCCAGCGTGAGATCGATCAAGGGAAGCTCGACCGTCACCGTCTCTTGCCGAGCTGGAACCACCGCGCCCAGCGTGCCATCGATGGCGAGGCGCTGTGCGCCCATCGCCAGGTCGAGGCGGGAGCCACCGCTGCCAGCCGGAGCGCGCAGGCGCAGGAGGTTGCCCTTGCCCCCGGCAGCATCGGCGGCGCGCACGACGATCCGTTCGGCCCGCTTCGACGCCGGTCAAGGTAACGCTGAACGAGCCATCGGCGGCGACCGGAGCCGTGGCGGTGAGCGCACCGCTCGAAGCCACGACGTTGGCGGCTTCCGAACTCGCCGCGCCCAAGGCGCCGTCGATGCGCGTGCCGAGGGAGGTGCGGGCAAGGCTCACGAGCTGGCCGTCGAGCCAGGGAGTGAGCGGGGCGCTGGCCAGGCCGGTGATAGTGCGACCTTGGCGCAGCCACAGACGACCGCGCTCGGCGGCGATCTCGTTCACAGGGGAGGAGAAGGCGCTGGCGCGCACCTCGTCGACGAAGAGGCCCGGTGCCACCGGGTCATCGTCGACCCGACAGATGGCCAGGTCGTTGCCAGAGGATTGGGCGAAGAGGGCGCGGCCGCCGATCTCGACACTCGCTCCGGCGACAAAGCCCAGCGAGGCTTGCACCGGATCCGATCCACTCGGCTGCGCCCGGTGGAAGAGGGCGGCGTCGAAGCTGAAGTCCCACAGCGCCACCTCATCGAGCACCACCAGGTCACGGCTAGTACGACCGCCGGTGCTGCTGCGCTTGAGCTCAATCGGCGCCACCGGATCGCCGATGGCAAAGAGGCGGTATTCCTCTTGGGCAACGCTGAAGGCTCGCGCCAGCCGATGCAGTCGACCCTCGATCACTTCGATCTCGCTCACATCGGCGCCCGGCAAGGTCGTGCTGGCCACTAGGCGTGGGTTTTGCGGGTCGTGGACGTCGATCACAAAGTAGTCGTAAGGGCTCAGCGCCTTGACGGCATACAAGTAGCCGCCTTCGATGGCGATATCGGCGAATCGATCTTGGAAGGCGCCGCTTGGGAAGTCGAGATCCATCTCTGGCAGGTGGACCGGGTTGGCCGGGTCGCGCACGTCGACCAGGCGCAGGGTCGAGCCCTGAGCGGCTACCACCACGCCGTCGCCGATGGCCATGGCCGAGGGCGCATCGAGCACCGGCGGCTGCGCGTCGCACTCAGAGGTGCAGCCGTCGTAGCACGCGTCGCGCTGGGTATTGCACGTCGCTTGGCAGGCGGCTGGGTCGGGATCGGTGGCACAGCTGTTGATGCACAGCGTGTGGCTGGCGTCGCAGTCATCCTCGCAGGCGAACTGGCACTCCTGAGGATCTAGGGCGACGAACTGGCCCACCAGCTGGGGGTCGGCCGCATCGGCCAAGTCGAAGAAGAAGAGGCTTTGGCTGGAGGGCAGCGACGGTCCCACGGTGGCAAAGATAGGGCCAAAGCTCGGACAATCGCAGACGGCGAGCAGGCTGTTGCCCGCTTCCATCATCAGCGCTGCGAAGCTGAAGTTGCCCGAGGGATCGGCAAAGGTCAACGACACCGGCGCGCTTACCCCACCGCCAAACGGCCCCACGGTGACCGCTGGGCTCACCAGCGGCGAAGTATGAGAGTCGGTCGCCACCAGCTCGAAGGTGTCGCTGAGTTGACCGGTGAAGGCAAGAGCGAAGGAGCCGTCCGAAGCGACCGTGCCGGTTGAGACTTCGCCGGTGGCCAGGTTGGTGAGGGCGAGGGTGATCGGCCGGTCGGTGTCGAGGACGGCACCGGCCTGGCCGAGCAACTCGGTACCCAGCAGCCCCAGGCCGGGGGCGATGAGGTTGGCGTCGATGGCCGGAGGACCCTGGTTGGGCGCCTCCAAGACGACGTGGATGGTGCGCACGAAGGTGGTGGAGTTGCCGCGTGAGTCGACCGCGACGATCTCAATCGGCAGATCGCTCGGGCCGGTCACGGTGGGCGCCGGCAGGGTCGCGGTGTAGGGCGCG
>QIHU01000813.1 GCA_003231035.1 Acidobacteriota bacterium | reverse complement strand
GCCAGCGACCAGAAATCGGCCACCAAATGATGCACCGCCAAGATCAACCGTCGGCCGCGAGCCAATTCCTGGACCCCGACCCGCACCAGTGGGCCCTCGGCGATGGCGAAGGGCTTGTAGGCAAACTCCGCCGCCCGGCGCAGGCTCGCTTCCCCTTCGCCCTCCGGGTCAGTCCAGCGTGCGAACTCGAAGACCGGCTCCTCGCCGATCCGCATCACCGGTTCGCCAGCCTGGCCGGGGAACGAGGCGCGCAGCGCCGCGTGCCGGCGCAACAGAGCCGAGAAGGCGGCGCGCAACGCCTCGACGTCCAACTCCCCTTCGACCCGGGCCGCCGCCACCAGGTTGTAGGCGGGATTGTCGGGAGCCAAGCGGGCAAGGAGCCAGAGGGCCCGTTGCCCGGAGGAGACCGGATGCTCGCCGGAGGTCGCCACCGCCTGGGCCGGAAGCGGCCCGGTCACCGTGGCCGCCTCGCCCTGAGACGCGGCCTTCCGCCACCGCTCCAGCATCAAAGTTCCAAGATCCTCGATGGTGCCACCGTCGACCAATTCGGCCAACGACGGGCGCACGCCGAGGAGAGTGGTCAGGGAGTGCTGGAGTTCGATGGCGGCCAGCGAGTCGAGGCCGAGCGCGGTCAACGGCCGGTCCACGGCCACCGCACCGCGGTCGAGGCGGGCCGCGGCGGCCACCTCGTCGACCAACAGCTGGCGCAGCGCCGCCAGTCGCTCGCCTTCCGGCAATGCCTGAAGAGCCTCGGAAGGGGATTCCCAAGCGAGGGCTCCACGCGGGGAGGATCCCTGGCCAGCGCGCGCCAACGTGTCGCGCGCCAGGACCTTCAAATCCTCCGCCAGAAGCAACCGTCGGCAGAGGTCGCGCTGCACCTTGCCGCTCGACGTCTTGGGCACCCCACCGGCGCGAACGACGACGACCTCCTCGGGCTGGATGTCGTGTTCCGCGGCCACCGCGACGCGAATCGCTGCCGCCGCTTCCGTCGCCGCCGACTCCTGGCGCCGGTCGATCTCTTGGACCACCACCAGCCGCTCGCTGCCCGGGTCGGCCCCTGCTTCTTGGCCAGCGCCCTGGACGAAGGCGGCGCCGCAACCACGGCGCAGAGCCGGATGAGCCAACTCGGCACCCCACTCAATATCCTGCGGATAGAGGTTGCGGCCTCGAATGATGATCAGATCTTTCGAGCGGCCGGTCACGTAGAGCTCGCCGTCGGCGAAGAAACCGAGATCGCCGGTGCGCAAAAACGTGGCCTTCTCGCCCGGCAATTGGCCAGCGAAATCTCTCTGATTGAGCTCGTCGCGGCGCCAGTACCCCGAGGCCACACTGGCGCCCGCGACCCAGATCTCGCCCACCGTGTCCGCCGCCGCGGGAGTGTCGGTGGCGGGATCGACGATAACAACTTTCTGCTCTTGCCAGCCACGGCCGCTGCTGACCAGGGTTCGCGCCTCCTCACCCTTCCGCGCGGCGTTCACCCGCCCCTCCTCCAGGGCGACCGCTTCGAAATCGCGCACCCGCGGCTCGCTCCCGGCTTCGCCGCCGCTGACCAAGAGGGTCGCCTCGGCGAGACCGTAGCAGGGGTAGAAGCTGCGTGCTCGGAAGCCGCATTCGGCGAAGGCCGCCGAGAATCGGCGCAAAGTCTGGGCCCGCACCGGCTCGGCCCCGTTGAAGGCGACGGCCCAAGAGGAGAGGTCCAACCGCGCGCGATCCTCGGCCGCGATGCGCTCGACGCACAGGTCGTAGGCGAAGTTGGGGCCACCGCTGGTGGTGGCCCCGAAGTGGCTGATCGC
>QIHU01000381.1 GCA_003231035.1 Acidobacteriota bacterium | reverse complement strand
GAGACCAGGAGGCAGGCGCAAAGTATCTTTTTCATCTTGAGCACTGTATTCGGCACTCACTGCCCCGTCAACGGCCGTCGCCCGCCTCGGCCTTGGGCGGTGCCGGCCGGTCGCCGGGCAAGCCCGGTTGGACAATCTGGCGACCCTCCCTCTCTTTGGCCTCGACCACCATCTGGCGGACGTCGGCGAGGAGCTTCTTGGCGTCGTAAATGATCCCGTCCTTAATCGTCCAGCGCACCCCGCCAACCCGTTGTGGCCAGTTGTCGGCATCGAGGCGAATGGCCCCCGTTCCATAGAGAACCTTGAGGTTGGCCAGCGGATTCTCTTCGACCACCACCAGATCGGCCAGCTTGCCAGCCTCGATACTGCCGATCTGATCGGCCAGCCCCAAGGCTTCGGCACCCGAAAGGGTGGCGGCGCGGATCACTTCGAGCGGGTGGAAGCCGGCCTCGCGCAGGAGCTCGAGCTCGCGAATGAAACCGAATCCGTAGAGCTTGTAGATGTAGCCGCTGTCAGAGCCCGCGGTCACTCGCCCTCCCCGGTTTTTGTATTCGTTGAGAAAAACCATCCAGCGCTGGTAGTTGGCTCGCCAAGCCACCTCGTCCTCCGTCGTCCAGTTGAACCAGTAGGAGCCGTGGGCCTTGCGATGGGGGCGGAAGAAGTCCCACAGAGAGGGCAGGGTGTACTCCTCGTGCCACTCGGCGCGCCGCACCCGCATCAGATCGCGACTCGCCTCGTAGATGGTCATCGTCGGGTCGATGGTGAAATCGAGTGCGAGAAGCTCCTCCATGACCTCCTTCCAGCGCGCACTACCGGGCTTGGCGGCCTGGAGCCACAGCCGCCCTGCTTGACCGAACCGGTGCTGCTCGTTGGCGTAGTTGTAGTCGACGGGGTAGTCCTGGATCGTTCGATCGTCGAATAGCGCTTCCGGTAGGCCGTACCAGTGCTCCATCGTGGTCAACCCCCAGCGGGCGGTGTCGAGCACATTGACCCGAGCGACGTCCAGCTGTGTGTGATGGCAGGCACTGCGCAGGCCGCGAGCGTTGGCTTCCTCGATGGCGGCGCGCATGATGTCGGGGCGGTAGCCAAAGAACTTGAGGCCGTCCGCCCCCTGCTCGGCCACCTTGGCCACCCAGTCGCGGGCCTGCTGGGGCTCGGTGAAGGGATCGTCGCGTCCTTGGCCGAAGACGACGTAGGCCTCGATCCGTGGGGCGGTGATCATATTCGCGGCGCTCTTTTGCTTGTGTTCGAGGCAGAACTCAAGGCCATTGCCGCAAGCCGGGTCGCGAACGGTGGTGATCCCGTGCCCCATCCACAGCTTGAAGACATACTCGGCGGGCGTCCCCTGCTCCTTGCCGCCGATATGGCCGTGCATGTCGATCAGCCCTGGCAGAATGTAGTGCCCTGAGAGGTCGATCTCGCGGACCTTGCCCAGGAAACCGTCAGGGAGGAGTTTGGGCCGGTCCTCCGGGTCGATCGGCGCCCCTGGGTTGCCTACCGACTTGACCTCTACGATGCGCTGGCCTTCGATCACGATGTCGACCGGCCCGATAGCCGGTGCCCCAGTCCCCGCGATCACCGTGGCGCCACGGAGGATCAAACGATCGAAGGGCCCCTCGCCCTCGGCGCGCGGTGGTGCGGGCTCGATGGTTTCCTTCTCTTCGGCGCATAGACCCGGAGAGACGGTAATAAGGAAACACAGCGCCAGCAAGAGACTGCTGGCTACGCGCGGTGAGCGGAAAATCGAGGGAACGCGAAACGGTTGGCGGTTGGGCATCCTCAGCAAACCTCCTGG
>QIHU01000253.1 GCA_003231035.1 Acidobacteriota bacterium | reverse complement strand
AGTCGTCGTCCCCCCGCTGCCCGGCTCTCGCGGCCGACCCACCACAGTCCGGCGAGGATCACCGGCATCAGGGCCAAGGTGCCGCCGAGCGGATCGTCGACCGGCAGCAGTGCCAGCCGCCGCAAGAGAAGCCCCAAGAGAGCCGCGACCAGGGTGACCCCGAGGCCACTCCCCAGGCTGGCCCACCCTGGTCGGGAAACCTCCCTCATGGCAGATACTCCAGCCGCGTCAACACCAAGGCCACCTCGGGCGGCAGCTCCGGGTTGCGGATGAGCTGCAACCGGGTGATGGACAAGGGGCCGTCGTCCTCTTCCTCGCTGGGCCTCTCGCCGCTAGAAGTCGCTCGAATGTCCCACACCGTGCGGTAACTCTGGGTAAAAAAGGCGCCTCCCTTGTGCACTCGGCAGCGCCAGGGTGGAGGCGCCGCGAGGGTCGGCAAGCGAGCGACATCCGCGCGTCGCGCCGCCCACTCACCGGTGTCGCGCCCTACTTTGAGGGTGTAGCGATAGACCGCGCCCTGGGTGTCGGTCAGCGCCAGGGTCGCCACCGGCGTGCCGTGGGCGAGAGTGGCGGCGTTGGTCAGCCGAGACTCGATGGCCAACCCCGAGAGGGTCTGCCGCAACTCGATCTGTGCTTGGCCACGGTCGCGGTTGAAAACCAACTCACGACCGAATCGCAACTCTTGCGCCGGCTTGGGCAGGGAACAGGCGATGGCGAGCAGAGTGGCGACGAGGACGCAGGCCACCGGGCGGTTGAGCAGCAGGGTTTTCTCTTGGGGCTGCCCCGCGAGATCCCCTGAAGGCGCGGTGGAAAATCGATCGAGCAGAAAGATCAGGCCGCAAAGCCCCAGCGCCGCGAGCGCGGCTTCCGGCCCAGCCACGATGCCGAGCAGTCCCACCGCGTCGGCCAGAGGTTCGAGGCGCAGCCAAGGGTAGGCGGCGAGCACCGCGGTGGCGGTGAACAAAACGGCGCTCCAGGCCACTTGCGCCCGCAGCGCCACCGAGCCCCGCCGCACGCTCAGCGCGGCCAGCGCCAGGGGCGCGACAAAGGCGCTCGATTGCAAGATCTGCGCAACCGGGATCTGCCGCGCACAGAGCACCGCCAACGCCCCAGCCGCCAGCAACGCTGGTTTGCGCTCCCGAGCCGGCAGCACCCACGCCGGCAGCAGCAGCGGCAGCCAGGCGAAGAGGCCCAACACCTCGCTCCACCCTTGCACCGCGGAGGGCAAGAGGGTCGCGGGCAGGGCCAGCGCACCGATCAGAAGAGCGAAAATGCGAGGTCCCGCCAGGGCAATCGCAGCGGCGGCGATCAGCGCTCCCGTCCGCGGCTCCCAAAGGATCGGCGCGAAGGTCACCGCCAACGCCAGGAGGCGCAGCGGTCGGGAGACCGCGCGGTCGAACGCGACACCGGCGGCGGCGAAGGCCACCAAAGTCAAAGTTCCCGCCACCCGGAACCCTGGCCCCAGCAGGGTCACACCAACGGCAGCCACCAACACCCGCCTCCATCCGTGAACGCGGGCCAAACACCAGCACGCCAACCCCGCGACCCCCGGCAGCGCGAACAGCGCCACCAGAGTGTGAGCCGAGGTCAAAGGCTCGATCAGCAGGGCAGAGCGCAGCAACAGCTGCGCCCCCAGCGCCAAAGCGACCCAAGTGGCGGGGGCCACCCACGAACGTCCAAGCCCTCGCAACCGCCGCACCCCCGCGCCCACAAACACCGCTGTCAATAAGACCCCCACCACAACCCCCCGCGTCGCCGGCAACGGCGGCACCACCCACACCACGGTCACCGCGAA
>QIHU01000446.1 GCA_003231035.1 Acidobacteriota bacterium | reverse complement strand
GTGCGGCGCTCGCCCTCTTGGCCTTCGCTGCCGCGCAGAGCGCTCTTGCCGCGACCGACCCGACCTACGAAGCCCTACGCGCCTCGCGCCCAGATGGGCGCCAGGTCAAAGTCCAGAACTTGATCTTAGAGCGGGACGCCTTTCGCTTTCAGCTCGAGTCGGGCAGCCTTCACCTGCTGGCGCCGGTGGCTGGCCGTACCCCTGGCGCGGTTTTCTTGGGCCAAGGCAAGTTCCGCTTGACCCCAGCCTCGCCCTGGGAGCGCAACCATCTGGCCTTCATCACCGGCGATGAGAAGCTGGAGGGGCTGGAGGACACCTTCGATCAGCTGGTGTTGCTCTTTACCGACGAGACCGAGTCGCAGATCACCGACCATGCCGAACTCAGCACTGGATCCCCGAACGGTGAGGCGGTGGCGGCCTACGAGAAATTTTTCAAGATGCAGCGCACGGACATGGAGTTCAACCTCCAGTTGCGCTTGCTCGAAGATCTCCTCAACGGCGAAGGGGCCAGTGATGGAGTCTTCATCGTGGCGATGGACGGCAAGAAGCTGCCTCCTTCCTTCTCGGTTGTCGACTCGCGCGGCGCGGCGGCAATCGGCTTGTTTGACGGTGGGGAAGACACGATGTTCCTGGTGAGGTCGGACACTCGCGGAGGAGCCTGGTACGTCAGCGACCGGCACGACGAGTTGAAAGAGGCCCGCCGAGGCCCCGTCTACACCCCGCTGGCTAGGGCGGGCGATGCACTATCAGGTCGATACCGAGATTCAACGCAACGTGGATATCAAGGGTTCCACCACGATCCTCTTTCAGGTGGCGGCCGCCGAATTGCGTTGCCTAGGCTTGAACCTCTTGCGGGAACTGCGGGTTTCGGGGGCGCAGTTGCGCTTGGATGGTGAAGACGAGTGGCGGGAGGCTGCTGTCATCCAAGAGGACAAGGAGGAAGACGGCCAGTTGAGCGTGGTGTTGCCCGCCTTACTGAAGAAGAACGACATCGCCGAGCTTCGTCTTCAGTATGCAGGCAAGGAAGTCTTGCGGGATCAGGGCGAGGGCAATTACGTGGTGGGGGCACGAGCTAGCTGGTACCCGAACCTCGGGATCTTCAGCGAGATCGCCACCTTTGAATTGACCTACCGAGTACCCGCCGGCAATGAGGTGATCTCAGTGGGTCGCCAGCTGTCGACCCAGACAGAAGGTGAACTCGAAGTCAGCCATTGGCGGGCTGACGATCCAATCCGCGTCGCTGGTTTCAACTACGGCCGCTTTCGCAGGACCGAGCAGCACGACGAAGTCAACAACGTCGATCTGCAGGTCTTCACCAACCCCGGTACTCCAGACATCATCCGTCGATTCAACTCGGCTCACAACACCGAGCAGGACAGGCGAGATCATGCTGACCGTGAGATGGCCGCGGCGGCGCGATTGGACCCGAGCGACTTCCAAATTGGCAGCGTGGGCAGAGTCAATACCGAGAAGCTCGCCGCGACCGCCATGGCCGATGGCCTCAACGCGGTGCGGGTCTCTTCGGCCTACTTCGGTCAGATGACGCAGAAGCACGTTGCCATCACCCAGCAGTCGCAGATGAGCTTCGGTCAATCCTGGCCCTCGCTGATCTTCATGCCCTACTCCTCGTTCATGACCAGTAGCCAACGCCAAGTAATGGGTTTTGGCACCGGGAGTGGTTCCGCCGCCTTCTTCAATCAAGTGGGATACCACGAGATGGCTCACCAGTGGTGGGGGCACGAGGTTGGTTGGCGCAGCTACCGTGATCAGTGGCTGTCGGAGGGCTTCGCTAGCTTTACCGCTTGCTTGGTCGTCGAGCTGACCGAGGGTGAGGCCAAGGCCGACGAGTGTTGGAAGAACGAGCGCCGCGCGATTCTGGCTAAGCCGCGAGGCCAGATGGCGAACTACAAGGTCGGGCCGATTACCCAAGGCTTCCGCCTCTCCACCCACAAGAGTCAGGCGGCCAACCGGTTGATCTATCCGAAGGGTGCCTTCGTGGTGCATATGCTACGGATGATGATGCGCAACGAAAAGGTGGGCGACCCGGATGCCGCCTTCATCGCCATGATGAAGGACTTCGTGAAGACCTACAGCGGCCGGTCGCCTTCGACCGAGGACTTCAAGGCGATCGTCCAACGTCACATGGTGCCCGAACTCGACGCCAAGCGCGACGGAAGCGTCGATTGGTTCTTCGATCAATGGGTCTACGGTACTGAGATGCCTAAGCTCGGATCCGAGCTGCGGGCCAAGAAAGCGGGCAAGGACGAGTATGCGATCTCCGGCGAGATCACATTGACCGAGGTCAGCGACGATTTCCTTGCCTTGGTGTCGATCTATGTTGAGTTTGCCGGTGGCACGCGGGCCAAGATCGGGGTTCTCCCCTTCAAAGGGCCCGGCACGCAAGAGGTCAACGTCACCTTGGCTTTGCCCCAGAAGCCGAAGAAGGTGACGGTCAACGCGCGGTACGAGTTGTTGGCGCGCGACTAGGTCGAGAGGTAGTCACTCCCGCGCCTCCCTTCCCCCCGCCCTA
>QIHU01000809.1 GCA_003231035.1 Acidobacteriota bacterium | reverse complement strand
TCGGGGTGCTCGGAGCGCCAGCGGTGATCTCGATCTGGGATGACGGCTACGGAATCTCCGTCCCCAACGAGCACCAAATCACCAAAGCGGATCTGTCGAGCGTCCTCTCCGGGTTTGTCCGCGCGCCTGGCGGAAGCAGCGGCTACAAGCTGTTTACCGTCGCCGGCTGGAACTATCCAAGGCTAGTTGAGGTGTACGCCGAAGCGGCGGCTCTGGCTCGCGAGCGTCACATTCCGGCCATTATCCACGTCACCGAATTGACCCAGCCCCAAGGTCACTCGACTTCGGGCAGCCATGAGCGCTACAAGTCTGAGACGCGGCTGGCCTGGGAGAAGGAGCACGATTGTCTTGCGCGGATGCGCCAGTGGATCCTCAGCCAAGGTTTGATCTCGACCGAGGCTCTCGACCGCATCGAGCACGAGGACCGCGCCACCGTCACCCAATTCAAGGATGCGGCGTGGAAAGCCTATCGCCAGCCGATCGAGGAGCAGCTCCAAGCCTTCGCTGGCCTGGCGAGCGACCTCGCCGCGGTCTCGACGCAGCAGGATGAACTGGAGTCGGTCCACCGCGCCTTGAGCCGCCTACAGTCCCCCGGTACGCACAACATTCTGGCTGCCGCCGGCGAGACGCTGGTCCTCTCGCTCGGCGAGACCTCGCAACCCCGCAAGCGGCTGGCGGCGTGGAGGGCGCGGGAAGAGAGCCGGTTGCGCTCCCGCTACTCTTCCCACCTGCACTGCGAGAGCGCACGCGCGGCCCTGGCAGTGCCGGTGGTCGAGGCTCGCTACCCGGAGAATGGCGAGCAACGCCGGGGTTTTGAGCTGCTCAATGCCTTCTTCGATCTCGCCCTAGCGCGCGACCCGCGGGTGATCGCCATCGGCGAGGACGTCGGCAAGCTGGGGGATGTCAACCAGGGCTTCGCCGGTCTTCAGGCCAAGTATGGAGAGTTCAGGGTCAGCGATACCGGAATTCGCGAGGCGACGATCATCGGCCAAGCCATCGGCATGGCGATGCGCGGCCTGCGGCCGATCGCCGAAATCCAATACCTCGACTACATCCTCTACGCCTTGCAGATCCTTTCCGACGACCTCGCCACCCTGCGCTGGCGTACCCGAGCCGGGCAGATGGCGCCGGTCATCCTGCGCACCCGTGGCCACCGTCTGGAAGGGATTTGGCATGCTGGCTCACCGATGGCCGGCCTGCTCGGGCTGGTGCGCGGAATCTACCTCTGCGTTCCCAGGAACATGGCCCAGGCCGCCGGCATGTACAACACCCTGTTGCAGGGCGACGACCCGGCGATCGTCATCGAGGTCTTGAACGGCTACCGCCTGCGCGAGCCGATGGCGGAGAATCTAGCCGAGGCGACCGTCGCCCTCGGGGTACCCGAGGTGCTGCGCCAAGGGAGCGACGTCACCGTGGTCACCTACGGCGCCTGCTGCCGAATCGCCGAAGAGGCGGCGGCGCAGCTGGCGACGGTGGGAATCGAAACCGAGCTGATCGATGTGCGGACCCTCCTGCCTTTCGATCGCAACTCCACCATCGTCGAGTCCCTGAAGAAAACCCACCGCATTCTCTTTCTAGACGAAGACGTCCCCGGCGGCGCCACCGCCTTCATGATGCAGCAGGTTCTAGAGGTGCAAGGCGGCTACCATTGGCTGGACCACGAAGCCAAGACCTTGACCGCGCAACCCCATCGCCCGGTCTACGGCTCGGATGGCGACTAGCGACTATGCCGCGAAGCCCAACCGGGAGAGCATCTTCAGGGCGGTCTACGACTTGGTCCGGGAGGGAGACCCGGCGAAGTTCCCGCCGTTTAACGGTTAGGGCAGGCCGTGGTGAGAGTCGTCCGTCGGCGAGAGCGAGGGATTTGTTCTTCGATGAACCTGGATCGTCTCTTCACACCTCGCGCCGCGTCCCTAGTGCCTTCTTGGACTTACGGCGCTTGACCCCCCGATGCGAGGTGGCGGGAAAGTTGATCTGCCCTGACGCGAGTTTTCGAGCCCCCGGGCGTCGGCGCCCGAGTGCGCCTCGGCGGCCGAGCGTGGGCTCGGGGGTGCGCGTTTTCCCTTTAGCTGCCGCTCGCATGACTTGGGGAGTCTACACCTGGCCGGCGTTGGCCGAGGGCGGCTGGAAGGCTGAGAGGGCGCGCCTTAGCGGTGCTGGTCGCGGTCCCAGAGGGCAGCGAGGTCGCGGGCGCCGTGGACGAGGCGGAGGATATAGAGGGTATTGGCGCGGATCTCGTAGATGAGGCGGTAGTTGTCGACCAAGAGCTCGCGAGTGATCTCGTCACCGAGTTCGGGGACGACCCGCCCAAGGCGCGGGCGGTCTCGGAGGGATTCAGCGGCCGAGCGAATCCGCTGGACGAAGGCTTCGGCGTAGGACGGCGAGTCCCTGGCGATGTAGTCGGCGGACTGTTCGACATCGAGCCAGGCGGGCTCGGTCCAGATCAGTCCCTGAGCCACTTGTCCATCCGGCGGACGACGTCCTCGTGAGGGATGACGCGACCTTCGTCGATCGCCCGCTGGCCCTCTTCAATCTTCTGCAGTACGTAGAGGTGGTACTGAATCTGCTCGAGTGTGGTGTCTTCGGGCAGGTTGTCGAGGACGCGCTGGGCTTCTCGTTTGGCGGTGGCAGGCATGATCGTTCTCCTCACGGATTGTAACGGTTCAACGCTCTGGTGTTGGCTCGGAGGCGCGCCTTTCTCCTTTGGCTGCCGCTCGCATAACTCTAGTCTACACCTGCCCGGCGCTGGCTGAGGGCGGTTGGAGGGCGGATCGGGTGCAGTTTGGCCCTGGCGGCGCAGCCGCTGAGCCAAGCTGCGCGTCCTCGCCTTCGACGACCGCGAGGAAACACGAAACGGCGTTCAGATCGCCGACCGCGAGCTATTAGAGAAGATCCAAGCCATCGACCGACTCCCGGAAGCCGAGAAGACCACTGTCAAAGCCGTCCTCGACTCCTTCATCCTCAAGGCGGGGCCGTCTGGCTGGCACTGTTGTAGGTCTTTGCGGTGATGAGAGGCTAAACGTTCCGGTTCCAAAGGTCGCTTCAGGACCCAAGAAAGTTGACAATCTCAGATCTTCGGTGCCCCCTCATGCCTAGCCGCTAGAGCAGTCCAAGGAGCCCCAGATGGTTGACGATCTCGGCCCATAGGAGTTCCTTACGATCGGCCAATCTGTG
>QIHU01000263.1 GCA_003231035.1 Acidobacteriota bacterium | reverse complement strand
ACGCCACCCTCGCCCGATCCTCTTCGCGACGACAACTGCGCCAACGGCTGCGCGGAGACCTCGACCGGATCGTCTTCAAGGCGATGCACAAGGACCCCGCGCGGAGGTATCGCCGCCGAACTCGCCGAAGACGTCCGGCGCCACCTGGCCAACGAACCGCTCTCCGCTCGCGCGGATAGTTTCTGGTACCGCGCGGATCGGTTCGTGCGCAGAAACCCGATTGGGGTCGCCGTAGCCTGCGGCGTGCTGTTGTTGGTCCTGGCCTTCTCCGGGGCCTTGGCGGTGCAGTTGCGCAAGACGGAGACGAAGCGCGCCGAAGCCGTGATGGCACAGAAACGCGCGGGAGTGCTGCTCAACATTTCGTTGAAACTAATGGAAGCAGCCGGACTATCCAGCTCCAGCCAACGCAACGACCGGGAGAAACTAGAGACGCTCGAAGAAGTGTTGCTCACGATCAAAGACCTACCACCGACGGACCAGGCACAGGTTTCGAATCGGGTCGGATTTGTGATCGATCAGCTTGGATTCCATCAGGAAGCTGCTCGAACACTCCATGAGGCGAAGACTCTGTTCGAGACGATATCCCAGATCGATCCCAGGATGTACGCCCGACTACTCAACAACCGAGGTCTAAACGCAATCCATCGAGGCAAGCCGCAAGATGGTGAAGAGCTAGTCCGCGAAGCGATCGAAGTCCTCGATACCGCACCTCTCCCACATCCATCCGACCGGGCGAAGATGCGCACCAATCTGGCAACCGCTCTGGACAATCAAGGCCGGCAGGAAGAAGCCGAGAAGATCTTCCGCAAGGTTCTCGCAACCAAGCGTGATCTCTTCGGCACACGGCACATCGAGTATGCCGTAACGCTCAACAACCTCGGGCAACTGCTCATCCGACAGCGCAAACTGGAAGAAGCCGAGCCCTTGATCCGCCAAGCGGTTCGAATCCGGCGCGATTCACTGGGAGCCGATCATAGCTGGGTCGCGACCACATTGATCAACCTGGGCGTCTTGCAGCTCGAACGCGGCGATAGCACTGCGGCCGTCGAAGATTTCCGAGAAGCTCTTCAAATTCGCCGACAGAGCTTCTCCATCGAGAATCCGAACCTCAGTCGAGCCATGTCCGCTCTCGGCTACGCACTGCTCATCCGCGGGAGCGAGCAAGATTTAATCGAAGCGGAGACTCTGCTGCGCGAAGCCCATGCGGTCCATGCAGCTAGCGAAGGCCCCACTCACTTCCATACGCTAGTCATGCAGCGAAATCTGGCCGCGGTCCTCCTTGCCAGAGGCGATCTCCAGGATGGAAATCAGCATGCGAAAGAGGCCCTAGACGGGTTTCTCCAGGTCTACTCTCATGATCACTGGCGGATCGCCGACGCCGAGAGCGTTTGGGGCCTCGCACTCCTACGATTCGGTCGAATCCGCGAAGCCGAACCCTTGATAAGGCGAAGGCGCGACCTATACGCGATCAGCGCAAGAGCGCCTCCAGGAACTTGAGAAGGTCCTAGCGAGATCTCCTTCCGATTCGTGAGACTCAACGGTACGTCCCGCTACGCCCCAAGAATCCTCCGATCGTTTGGCCCCATTCCTCACCCCTTGCCGCTTTCCATTTTGAAGAGAGCCCACAACTAGCCAAGGCAGGTTCCACAGGATCCTGCCCTTCTCCTGAACGACTCCACCTCATCCATAGTTGGAAAGTCGATTCAGGGGGTGTTTCGCCAAGGTCCGCGCGGCCTTGGTTCCAATGTTTTAAGTCAAGGGAGGTACCGGTTTCGATGGGTGGAGATGTCGATCTCCCGAGGGTGAATATCGCACCCTGGTGCTCGACGGTCCCAGCCGGGTCGAAGCTCCATTCGAACCTCCTTTCGATCCCGCGGAGGTCGAACGATTCCTCCGCGGCCTAGCTGCACGGGCAGAGAGCCACCGCTCCGGCGCTCAAGCCGCGACGCGTGAAGTTCGAGGCCCGGCCGCTCAACCGACGATCTATGAAGCCCTCTTTCGCGGACGGATTCGAGACACCTTCCAGCAGTGCCTGGCGCAACAACGAGCCCAACCGGGAAGCCGGCTGCGGCTACGCCTCGTCTTCGGTCTCGGAGCGGGCAAACCAGACCAGGTGGCCGCCCTTCCCTGGGAGCTACTCTGCCCTCCAGACAGCCGCAACTTCCTAGTGCTCGGAGAAGAAGTTCGCCTGGTGCGCGAACTCCACGTCGAAGCGGGCCGAAGCCGACAGCCTCTCAGCGACAAGTTCCGCGTACTGGTGGTCAGCGCCCAACCGGAAGACCTCGACCCCCTCAACCTGAACCGGGAATGGAACGACCTGGAGCGCGAACTCGAAGGCTCCTCGCAACTCGAACTCGCGCACTTCGCCGGAGCTTCGATCGAGGAGCTGCGCGAAAAGCTCGAAGGTGGCCGCTTCAACGGCCTCCACTTCATGGGCCACGGAAGCTTCGATCCCGAGAACGGAACCGGCCACCTCCTCTTCGACCAACACGGGATCAGCCACCCCGTCTCGGGAGAGCTGTTGGCCACCAACCTGCGCGACCTACCCCACTTGCAACTGACCGTTCTCAACGCCTGTCACAGCGGAGCGACGGCGGGAGACGCGAACTTCGACCCCTACCTGGGCGTCGCCTCTGCCCTCCTGCGAGGAGGCCAGACGGCCGTCGTCGCCATGCAAACAGCGATCCCAGACGACGCCGCGATCGCCTTCAGCCAGGGCTTCTACCGCGCGATGGGCAAAGGGCGGGGAATCGAACGGGCGCAGTACGAAGGCCGACTGCGCGTACTCAACCGGTTAGGAGAACACTCGGCCGCCTGGGCTATTCCGACCTTGTTTGTCGCACCGGGGAGCGTTTTGAGTCGGCAGACAGACCCCACTGCAATCCCGACAAACAAGCCCGTGGAGCTCACCCCTCCAAGTTCCCTCTTACCGGAGCGGAAAAAGGCTGGCACGCCGAGAAGGTTCTTCGCCTTCGCGGCGGCCGTCTTGCTGGTTCTTGGGCTTACCTGGGGACTCTCCCTGGCTAGGGACTACTTCCAAAAGGAGCCGATCGATCCAGGGCCACCTCTAGGAGGAGACAAGAACGTCACCGACGTTACCAATGGCGATACCACAGCGGATCCTCCACCCCAGACGCAACCGACGCAACTGACCGAACCAGCCATTCAGATGAGTGAGCCAAAAAAGACCACCACTCAGCCCCCCGTGCCTCAGATCCAGTACGAGAAGATCGTTGCGGGTCGGGTCGGAATTGCTCTGCTCGACAGCTCCACGGGCCAGTTCTCTAAGGAGCTCACCGGACTCGCTCTCCAAGTTGTCGGCATTGGTTCACCCAGCTCCAACCCGGTCCGGTTACAACTCGACACCGGGACCATCGAGGATCTGACCCTCGGAGACTATTCTTCGTTGCCCGGTGGCGACAAGGCGCCGGGAGGGGTGGAGTGGATCTTGGTAGGTACGGCAACCGTCGGAAACTCGTCCAACACCCGGCCGAATCTGCAAGGCGCCAAACTGACGGTAAACGCCGTGCTGATCTCTACCTCGACCAAGCGCGTCGAGACTCGAATTTCGGAACCAAACACCGGCCTCGCCATCAGCCACAGCGCAGCTTTGACCCAGGCACTCGAGAGGTGCTTGAGCGCGGCGGTGGACAGGCTAGAACAAGGAGAAATCCAGAATGCTGAGTAGTCGACCGCTTGCAATAGTCCCACTCCTATTCACAGTTTTCTTGTCGGTTTCTTGTGCTTCGACGCTGCCATTTCGTAAGCAGGGTCCAGCCAAGACCGAGCCCAT
>QIHU01000418.1 GCA_003231035.1 Acidobacteriota bacterium | reverse complement strand
GGTCGAAACGGAAGGCTACGACGCACGGCTGCGGATCTCAGGCGGAGGTAGCGGCGACCTGACCCTACTGGTGCCCACCGTCGGCGGCACGTCGCGGCTGGTGCGTTGGTCCAATATCTCCCTCTCGGCGACGGGCGAGGCAACCGTTTCTTTCCGCTCGGACGACAGTACCTTCGTCCTCAATATCGACAGCGACGGAGATGGCCAGGTAGACAGCCAGCCAACCGGGCAAGTCTCTTCCGTCGCGCCTCGCCTCTTCACCGTGGTGGCGGCCCGGCAGAGTGCTGAAGTCGACCCCAGCGGCCACGTGGTCGAGGTCTTGTTCTCGGCCGATGTCGATCTTGCAAGTTTGACCCCTGTCGCCGCTAGCCGCTTCGAATTGCCCGACAATCTCTCCAACGGTGGTTTTACCGGCGTCGAGCTAGCGATCGTTCTGGCGGCTCAGAATGGTTCGGCGGTACGCGGTAGCCGCGTGGTGCGGGTCCTATTCAACAACCCGGTAAGCCCGCTGGTGGCTCACAATTTGACGGTGCGCGACGTGGACGCCCTCAATGGTCAGAGCATCGCTAGCCAGGTGGTGCCGGTGGTGACCACGCTAACCGCGCCGGGTGGCAAGGTGACGGGCACCGTAGTCGGCGCGGATGGCAACCCCGTTGCCTTTGCCGAAGTGGCGTTGATCGAGACCGACATCTGCCCCTACTGTTCGGTTCTCTGCCAGCAACACCGCACGGCGGCGGTGATCGCGGACGGCTCTGGCTACTTTGAGTTCGACTATGTGCGCCAGACGGAGTGTTCGGACCTCTTCGAGATCGAGGCGCGCGATCCGGCGACCGGCTACTTTACTTCGGCGCGAGCACGCATGCGCTTCGTGGGCTCGAGCACGGTGGTCGATCTGCTGATGCTCGGCCGTGGCACGCTGCGTGGGCAGTTGCTCTTTGACGACGGCACGGTGCCCACCGCGGCCGAAGTGGTCGCCTACAGCCCGGTCTTCGGCGAGGGTCGAAGGGCGGTGATCGACGCCAGTGGCAACTACGAGTTGCGCGAGGTGCCGGTGGGTACGGTGACCCTCTCGGCCAACGACGGCCAGGGTCACTTCGTCTTCGCCACCGTTGAACTGGAGTCGGCGGGCGCGGTGACCACGCGGGATCTGATTCTGCTGCGCTCAAGCCCCGCCCCGACCGGCGAGGTACGCGGCTTCATCGTCGATGCCGGCAGCTCTCAACCGGTGTTCGATGCCTTCGTCGCTCTCTACGTCGAAGAGAATCTGGTCGGCGTGCTGCGCAGTGGCGCCGACGGCTCCTTCGATTTTGGGACCGTGCCGGCCGGTACGGCGGAGATCCAGGCTTTCGATGGCGAGACCGCTCTTTCGGGCGGCAATGTCTTCTTCGAGATCCTGGCCGATCAGGTCAACCAGATCACCCTGCCGATCACCGACGACCGCGGTACGGTGGAAGGCTTCGTCTACCGCCGCGCCGGCACCACGCTAACCCCGCTGGTCGGCATCCCGGTGTGGATTGCCGGGACACCGTTTCACACCCTCACGGACCAGAACGGCGCCTACAGCATCGAAGGGGTTTACTCCGGCGATCGGCGGGTCTTCGCCGCCGATCTCGCGACGGGCGAGCGGGTGAGCGACGTGGTTACGGTGCCGGCCCCCGACCTCAACAATGTGCCGGGTAGCGTTATCCGTACCCTGTACTTCGACCTGCCCCAGAGCCAGAGCGGGATCGCTGGCCAGGTGCTCAACTTCGATGGCTTACCGGTGGTGGGCGCCACCGTTCACCTGGCGGCGGGTAGCCAAAGTTGGTTCCG
>QIHU01000765.1 GCA_003231035.1 Acidobacteriota bacterium | reverse complement strand
AGCGGTTCGCGGGTGTACTCACGGTAGCGATAGTCGATACCCCGTTCATCGAGCAGGGCGACCGCCCTGCGACAGGTGCTTCACGTTTGTTTGCAGATGAGTTCCATCATGGTTGCGGCAGCTTAGCAGCCCGCGACTCTAGCGCTCCGTGCTCCGAATACTGGATCTGGCTCGGTTTCGCGCTTGTACCTGTAGAGAAATTTCGCCAAAGGGGTAAAAGCACCCGGCGAGTGACTCCCTACCCTATGAACAGTCGCGACCAAATCAGTGTCCAAGAACTCGGAGGTAGACCATGCAAACTCGAATCGCCCTCGGCACGTCGGCAGCCCTAGTGCTAGCCATCCTTCTCGTCCCCACCCCGACAGCCACGGCACAACCCTTGACCATCGGTGAATCGGTGGAGTCCGCGTTGGTGACACCTCATCCCTACCGCGGCAGCAATCGCCAAGGGGCGGAGGTGACCTGGACGCGGACGATCCGTTTCCCGGGAGCGACCTACATCGCACCGCACTTTTCGCGCTTTGAGCTCGCCGAGGACGACTACGCGATCGTCCGCTCGCCCGACGGCACCCAGCGCTGGAGCTACACCGGCTACGGCAAAGGCGACCTCGGACGAACCGAGGGCTTCTACGCCGCCCACATCAAGGGCGACACCGCCATCATCGAACTCCACAGCCGATCCGGCGGCCGCTTCGGCTTCGAGATCGACCACTACGGCCGGGGGTACAACTCGACCGAGATCGACGAGATGTGGAAGCAAGGGCTGGGCGAGGTGCTCAACCTGCCGCGCCCTGGCACCCCTGAGTCCCTCTGCACCATGGACGACACCCTCAACGCCGCCTGCTACCAAACCAGCGAGCCCGACATCTACGATCGCTCGCGCACCGTCGCCCGCCTGCTAATCAACGGCTCCGGGCTGTGCACCGGCTGGTTGGTCGGCTGCGAAGGTCACTTGATCACCAACCAGCACTGCATCGGCAATGCCACCCAAGCGTTGAACACGGACTACGAGTTCGCCGCCGAAGGGGCCTTGTGCGCAACCAACTGCAAATCGCAACTCGGCTGCCCCGGCGTCATCGAGGCCACCGGCGGCACCCTGCTCAAGGTCAACAACGCGCTGGACTACGCCTTTATCTTGCCCGACACCTCGACCGCCACCAACACCGATCTCGACGCCACCTACGGCTTCCTCCAGCTGCGCGCCTCGGGCGCGGTGCTCGATGAGCGCATCTACATTCCGCAGCACCCGCAAGGCTGGGGCAAGCACATCGCGGTCAACTCGACCTACCCGGACGACGTCTCCCTCGGCGGCTTCACCTACGCCACCAGCCTCAACGAGATCGCCTGCTTCGGCGGCCCCGGCGACGTCGGCTACTGGGCCGACACGCAGGGCGGCTCCTCCGGCTCACCGGTAATCGCCTACTCGGACCACAAGGTCGTCTCGCTCCACCACTGCCGCGGCGCCGCTTTCTGCGCCAGCGGCAACCCGGGCCCCGATGACCGCAACCGGGGGGTCCCGATCACCGCCATCATCGCCGACCTCGGCGCCCTGCTCCCGCAGTGCGCCACCAATTCGGTCGATCTCCAGTTCATCTCAACTCCAGAGACGGTCAACACCCTGGCGCTGGCGCTCTGCCCCGCTGGCAAGGTGGCGCTGGGCGGCGGCTGTCTGGCCAATCCGCCCACCGCCGGCCTCCTCGCCACCGTGCCGTTGGTCAGCCCCCCGTTCGGCGCCGAAGGCTGGGCCTGTGCCTACGACGTCAACCCCGGAACGATCACCGCCTACACTCTGTGCGCCGTCCAAGTCAGCTCACCGGCCTCCCTCACCGCGGTGGTCTCCTGCCCGGCGGGCTCCAAGGTGCTCTCCGGCGGTTGCCTCGACAGAGCGCTCAGCGGGAACCGAATCAGTTCGGCCACCGCCTTCTTCGCCTCCTCCGGCTCGGAGTTCTTCTTCTGCGGCCACCAAGCCGCTGGCACCATCACCAGCTATGCCCTCTGCGTTGACGACGACATCGACTTCGGCCGCGAGCTGGTCATCCAAACCGAACCCTTCAACCCCACCGTGATCGCGACCTGCTCGGCGGGCAAGAAGATCCTCGGCGGAGGCTGCTACGACCCCTCGGCCAGTAGTTTCCTCGATACCGCCCTGCCCTTCACCGCGCCCGGCTTCGAGATCTACGGTTGTATTCACGGCGCAAACCCCGGCAGCTTGAGCGCAATCGGGCTTTGTATCGACCAGTAGAAGCTTGTAGAAGTATGACCTCCACGGGGGCCACGGGGTCCCCGTCTTTTTTTGGCGGGCTGCTCTGAGTCGACTGGCAAGTGCTTATGGGTAGTGGGCTGTTCGCAGCCCACTACCCATATTCTCATAGGTGGAACTGTAGCCAGCTTCACTCAATCCACATTGCTATTCTCGCTGCACTCTTGCTCATGACCACCTGAATCAATCTTGACGAAGGACTACCGCACGGAACCCTGATTCACAAGACCGAAGAACTAGTTGACCGCCCACTCCAGAGTTCTTCGAGCCACGGATAACCGGGATGGATTCAGTCACAATTGTGCCAGGAGTGATATACGAAAATATCGCTCGCTTTCCCCTTATCTTCTACCCAGGCGAAACCCCGTCGATGGCGGCTGAGATAGAGAGCCTCGGTTGCATCCACCTCGCCCGCACCGGGTCGCTCGACGGGTTGAGGCTTCTCTATGACCTTGAGTCGATCGTAACTCCTCGCCCCACCCCGTCTAGCCAGAAAGCCGAAGTTGGCGCATGGTGATCCTCACAAGGAGGATCGATCATGGAGCAACAGATT
>QIHU01000014.1 GCA_003231035.1 Acidobacteriota bacterium | reverse complement strand
CCAGTATCATCAACGGCTGCAAGTGCAATGAGACTGGCGCTGACAAGAAGTGCAACCACTCCATATCCACCGCCTCCGCGGCTCCGCGATAGGACTCTTTAGGCCCGACCGGGCCTAAAGGCTGGCGACGGCGCTCTTGTTGGTCGTCGTCTCCAAACGGCACAGGTAGAAGGCCAGGACGGGTTTCAGACCCCGCTCTGGCCTTTGGTGTACCATGGGGCATTCAGCTTCCTAGCCATCTTCTCGGGCTTTCGCGGGGATCGATCCGTTCGCCCTGTGCTCAGCCCCTCTGCCATCCGCACTTCAGGAGGATCGGTGATGCGTAGACTTATCCTGGGGTTTGTCCTCGTGACAGCTCTCGTCTTCAGCCCCGCTCTCGCCGCCCAACGCGGCCCGGCGATCGTCGGTGAGCACCAGTTTGAGAGTTTCGAGACTCCCCACCCGTACCCCAGTTCCGGGTCCGAAAGCTCGTTGCTCAGTTGGAGCGACGAGATCTACTTTCCCGACGCCACCTACATCGCCGTTCATTTTTCGCGCTTCCAGCTAGCGGCCGGCGACTACCTGGTGGTGCGGTCCCCGGACGGCAAGCAGTCTCGCACCTACCGGAATCTAGGTCGCCACGATCTGGGCCTCTCTCCCGAAGGATTCTTCGCCACTCACGTCAAAGGCGACACCGCCATCCTCGAGCTCTACACCCAGGGCAGCGGGGAGGCCTTCGGATACAAGGTCGATTTCTACGGCCGTGGCTACAGCGACGCGGAGATCGAGACCTACTGGGCGCTCGGTTTGGGCGAGAAGATGAACCTGGTGGCGCCGCGCGACCAGGGCGAATCGCTGTGTACCGCCGACGACACCGAAGAGGTCAAGTGTTACCAGATCTCGGAACCCGAGGCCTACGACAAGTCGCGGGCGGTCGCCAGACTACTGCGCGGCGGTAACGCCCTGTGCACCGGTTGGTTGATCGGCTCCGAAGGTCACCTGATGACCAACGAGCACTGCGTCACTTCCCAGGCCGAAATGAACACCACCGACTTCGAGTTCGGGGCCGAGGGCGCCACCTGCGCCACCAACTGCGGCAGTTCGCTCGCCTGCTCGGGCGTGATCGAGGCCAGCGGCGGCACCTTCGTGACCGACGACGCACCGCTCGACTACGCCTTGCTCTTGCCCGACACGGCGACCGGTACGGGCACCGACCTGGCGGCCACCTACGGGTTCATGCGGCTGCGCGACACCGGCACGATTCTCAATGAGCGCATCTATTTGGTGCAACACCCGGCCGGCTGGGGCAAGCGTTTCGCGATGCTCTCCTCCTTCCCTGAAGATGTGGGGCTGGGCGGCTTCGCCTATGCCACCTCGACCACTGAAGTGGCCTGCTCGGGCGGCCCCGGCGACGTCGGTTACTGGGCCGACACCCAGGGCGGCTCCTCCGGTTCGCCGGTCGTGGGCTACTCGGACCACCTCGTGGTCGCCCTCCACCACTGCCGCGGTTCGGCCTTCTGCACCACCGGCAACGCGGTCAGCGACGACCGCAACCGCGCGGTGCCGATCGAAGCGGTGATCGCCAGTCTAGGGGCCAACCTACCCAACGGCGCCACCTGCGACCCGCCGGGCGATCCCAGCTCGACGAGCGCCACGGCCAACGGCTCCAACCAGATCGACGTCAGCTGGACGGCACCGGCCGAAGGAGCTGTCGGCTACAACGTCTACCGCGCCATCGGCTCCTGCCCGCTCGTGGGTGGCGAACTCGTCTCAGCCAACCAGCTGTCGACTACCTTCGTCGACACCGCCGTCTCGGGCGGCTCCACCTATTCCTACGCCAT
>QIHU01000485.1 GCA_003231035.1 Acidobacteriota bacterium | reverse complement strand
GAGAACAACGCCGAGGAAGTACGCGCTCTGCGCGCCGAGCGTCTGTAAAAGCCCCCCGCCCACAAAGGGGTGCAATCCCGCAAAGTAGGTAACAGCGTCACGCTACGGCCTCCAAGTGAAGCGAATAGGTGAAGGTTGATCGAGCCTGACCGTTGGGAGAGGCATGAATGACTCTCCTGATCAGTTCGTTCCAGCGCCCAGCTTTCAGGTAGGCGCGTAGGTGGAGCATTCGCTCAGCGTTCT
Organism: Acidobacteriota bacterium; assembly: GCA_003231035.1. GTDB lineage: Bacteria > Acidobacteriota > Thermoanaerobaculia > Multivoradales > SZUA-115 > SZUA-115. The sequence continues at coordinate 1,580 of QIHU01000485.1, read as the reverse complement.
CTTTCTTCCAGAAGATGCCGGCTCCTTTGAGACGTAGGTTGACCACCCGGCGGATCGCGCTTTCGGTCGCGCCGCTGCCGAGTGGGATGCAGCGCTTTCGGAACCGGTCGTACCGCATGAACGGCGCCAGATGCCGGAAGTAGGCGATTTCCCGTTCGATGACGGTGCGGTTTCGGCGCTTCTTGAGCTTCTGAGCATCCCCTATCACCTGATTGATGCGGCCTTGCAGCAACCGGCGCCTGTGGCGGTTGACCCACGCTCGCACATCGGATAGAGACCAATCGGTCCGGGTTTCGGCAATGGCCTGGAGATGCTCGACGGCGTGGTAGAAGTCCACAACGCGAGTTATCTTCTCTTGGGCGACGCCAAGGAGCGAAGCGAACTGTTCGGTCCGGTTCCAGATCCAAGTGGCGCCATCGGCAGCCACGATGATCTCCTTCGCATCGGCGACGCCGCGCACTTTCAACTCGGCTACGAGAAGCTTGAAAGCTTCGTCGGCGTCCCCCATAGTGGCGTCATAGAAGGGGCGCACCTCTTTGACGGGTCGACCTTGCTCATCGATGACGTAGGCTGTCATCAGCTTCGGCTCCCGCCACGGCGTGCGGAAACCTCGCCGGCCATTCGCCCGGCGCCGACCTCGGCGGCCTCCTTCGCGAAGGCGCACCCGTCCTCCGTCAATACCGACGACCACGCGCTGATCAGCCAGCTCATTAGTGAACACCACCCCAGCTTGAGAAGCCTCGATCCGGGCGTGGCGTTGAGCGAGTGCTTTCGTTCCAACGGCCAGTGTGATCCGGCGCACTGTCTTCACGTTCATCCGGTGGCCCTGTTCCAAGAAGACCTGACGCGTTTCCTCAAACGAAGCAAGGCGAGCCGCTTGCCGCGCAACGGCGCTCTGAAGCCCCGGACTCGCACCTGCTCGAATACCGATCACTTCCAGCGCCGGATAACACCCTCGCCCCGATCGTCCTCTCCGGCCCACGCCGCGTTTGGGTCCGCACCGCGGGCGAAGTCGCGTCAAGTAAGGCGTCTTGAAGCGGAAGCTCAGCCCACCCAGGAACCGGACTTCCGTTTCTCGCAGGCCTTGGTGGCGCCACCGACCCGCCTGGTCGCCTCTTTGCTGAACTGAAGTGAGTGCGCGACGGACGAACGTGCTGGTTCGAGCAGCCATCTCGACGGCCAAGGCGGTGAGCCCTGCACTGAGGTGGGATAGCAGTTGCGACAGACGTTCCTCCAGTTCCAGAAAGCTCTCCGCACCGGGCGTTTGGAGGAAGTCTCGAAGCAGGCGAAGAGCTTCGCCTGTCGCGAGGCCGGTCATGTCATTCGTGATCTCGTCCAGCGATCTGGGCGACTGAAGGCTTGCGGCCAGCTGTTCTGGGATGTATATCTGTGCCATGTCCTGTGGTCCTCCGGGTCGTGTGTTCTACTTCGGAGGACTACAGGACTTGTTCTACTCGGACATAGCAGATTCCGCTACGGCTATTGGCCACCTCGCGCCGACTTCGCGGGATTGCACCCAGGCAGTAGTTGCCGGGAGCGAATCGAGTGATGAGCACCAGGTAGCTGACACCGGCCGCGAA
>QIHU01000112.1 GCA_003231035.1 Acidobacteriota bacterium | reverse complement strand
GATCGATATGGTCGTCGTGGATCGCCATGGGAAACAGCCTCGCTAGTCGGCCAGGCGGCTAACTCAGATCGGTTCTAGGACGAATACCGCAACGAAGGGTCGTGACGGGCGTTGGCGAGGTAAGCCGAGAGCTGGCCGATAGCCTCGTGCTCTTCTTCCTCGCCGCGCACCGCATCCGCGAAGAGCTTCACGGCCGCTAGCGTCTCGCGATGGATCTCGCGTGATTGGAAGATCGGGATCATTTCGCTGGCGAGTTCTTGGATCTCGGCGTACCGCTCTTGCTCGGCGTAGAGCTGGGCCAGTTCTAGAGAGACGAGGGCGACATCGTAGGCCGAATCAAGGTCTAGGAAACCGTCGCGCACTTCGTTGAAGAGAGCTTCGGCTTCGTCGGTGTTGCCGAGGCCGGCGGCGATGCTAGCGGCGCACCACTCGATGCGGAGCTGGTCCGAAGCGCACCCGAGATCGTCAGCCTTGATCCGAGCTTCCGGGAGGTAGCCATCAGCCTCTACAAAACGCCCGGTTCGCCATAGGAGATCGAGTTTCAGACTCGCAGCGACCAAGCTGGGCTTAGTGGGTATATCAAGATTCAACAACTGCATGGCGGAGTTCAACTCTCGCTCCGCTGCTACTGCTTCGCCTGCATCGGACCGAAGTTTCGCACTGATCAGAAACGCCTCGCCTTGCTGCTGCCAGCTCTGTGCTCTGCGGTATAGCTGAATCGCCCTATCAATCGCGACCATGGCCCAGCGGAACCGCCGTTGCGCGCGCCAGAGGCCGCTCCTGTACCGGAGCACCTGCGCCAGGATCAAGTCATCGCAATTCCCCTCCTTGAGCACCGCTTGCGCTTGATCGAACGCCGTCTCCGCAGCCGGAAAATCGAAGAGAATCCGCCACACATTGCCCTGATGTGCCCAAACCTGTGCCTTCATATGCGACAAGCCACCCAGAGGCAAGCTACCGCCCGAAGACTGAATCTTGCCCGCTGCCACCAAAGCCAGGTGGGAATCCAATAGCGCCGCTCGCGGCTCGCTACCCCAGCGCGACCGGCACCGGCGCAGCAGCGCCTTGGCCATGCTCGCCGTGTGAAAACGGCGATCACTGATCACCCGCCCGAACTGTTCTTCATTCGACAGAGTACCCAGCCAACTCAACAGCGGCTCCGCTTCCCGGCGCTGCAACCTCTTGGCAAATTCTGAACTCGGCTCTTCCAACGCCGCCAGTTCCTCGAAACTCTCCAAACCGAAATAGTCCAGAATTCCTTCAACACACTCAGCGCAACCCTCGATCAGATGCAAGTGCGCCGCAAAGGCTTCCTTACCCGAAAGCTCACCATACTCATGGCAAGCGCTAGCGAACACTTCGGGGTCAATATGGTCGTCGTGCACTGTTCTTCTCCCAGTCTTGGCTGCGCCCACTGCTATTTCGTCGAATTAACCGCCACTTTACTACAACTCTCCTCGCATGAGAAGAGGAGAACGGGGGAGAAAATGGGAGATAGGCGGCGGCGCCAAGATGGCACCGCCGCCAGACCGGGCTATTGCTAGGGTGCACCGTCCATATCAATCGAGCTTCCTTCATCCAACACCGCCATACCCCGCCCCGACTCCTCCCCCGAAATCACCAAGCGCGCCAACACCCAAGCAACCGCTAACTCCACCCTGGCGGAGAAGCCCCCCTCCCAACCCAGATCCGACCACGGCGAAGCCGAAGCCACCCCCACCGGTACCACCGACAAACACAACACCAAGACCACCACCGCCACCAGACGACCAGAAAAACGACGCATCGTTCGCTCCTTTCCCTGGCGGCGCCCAATCCGCCCCCATG
>QIHU01000518.1 GCA_003231035.1 Acidobacteriota bacterium | reverse complement strand
GATCGATATGGTCGTCGTGGATCGCCATGGGAAACAGCCTCGCTAGTCGGCCAGGCGGCTAACTCAGATCGGTTCTAGGACGAATACCGCATCGAAGGATCGTGACGGGCGTTGGCCAGATAAGCCGAGAGCCGGCCGATGGCCTCCTCTTCTTCTTCCTCACCGCGCACCGCATCGGCAAAGAGCTTCACCGCCGCTAGCGTTTCCCGGTGGATCTCCCGAGACTGGAAGATCGGGATCATTTCGCTGGCGAGTTCTTGGATCTCGGCGTACCGCTCTTGCTCGAAGTAGAGCTGGGCGAGTTCTAGAGAGACGAGAGCGACGTCGTAGGCGGAATCGAGGTCTAGGAAGCCGTCGCGCACTTCGTTGAAGAGAGCCTCGGCTTCGTCGGTGTTGCCGAGGCCGGCGGCGATGCTAGCGGCTCGCCACTCAACCCGTAGCTGATCGGAGTGGCTCCCAAGGTCGCCAGCCATGCACCGTATCTCGGGTAAATACTCCTCAGCTTCGACAACACCCCCTGTCCGCCACAGAAGGTAGAGCCTCAAGCTCGCAGCAACCAAGTTGGACCTGATTGGCTTGTCAGGATCCAAGAGTCGCATGGCACTGGCCAACTCTCGAACAGCAGCCTCGGTATCGCCTGCGTCGCACCGCAACTTCGCACTGACCAAGTAGGCCTTTCCTTGCCGCTCCCAAGCCTCGGCTTTGCCAAACAACCGGATCGCCTGATCTATAGCGACCATTGCCCACCGGAAACGGCGTTGCGCACGTAGCAAAGAAGTCTTCAGCTGAAGCACTTGCGCTTGCAGCAGCTCATCGCAACACCCATCATTCAGCACCGCCTGCGCCTGCTCGAACGCCGTCTCCGCAGCCGGAAAATCGAAGAGAATCCGCCACACATTGCCCTGATGAGCCCAAACCTGTGCCTTCATGTGCGACAAGCCACCCAGAGGCAAACTACCGCCCGAAGACTGAATCTTGCCCGTTGCCACCAAAGCCAGGTGGGAATCCAACAGCGCCGCTCGCGGCTCGCTACCCCACCGCGACCGGCACCGGCGCAGCAGCGCTTTGGCCATGCTCGCCGTATGAAATCGGCGATCACTGATCACCCTCCCAAACTGTTCTTCATTCGACAAGGTGCCCAGCCAGCTCAACAGCGGCTCCGCATCCCGGCGCTGCGCCCTCTTGGCAAATTCTGAACTCGGCTCCTCCAGTGCCGCCAGTTCTTCAAAGCTCTCCAAGCCGAAGTACTCCAGAATCCCCTCAACACACTCAGGGCAACCCTCGATCTGATGCAAGTGCACCTCGAAGGCTTCCTGACCTGAAAGATTGCCGTACTCGTAACAGGCGCCGGCAAACACCTCGGGGTCAACATGGTCGTCGTGCACTGTTCTTCTCCTACTCTTGGCTGCGCCCACCCATATTTCGTCGAATTCACCGCAACTTTACTACAACTCTCCTGGCATGAGAAGAGCGGTACGGGGGAGACACTGGAAAGTTAGGCGACGGCACCCGGTAGCGCCGCCACCTGATGAAGAAGGGATCTTAGGGTGCGCCGTTCTCGTCGAGTTCCGCGCCCTCGTCCAGCAGCGCTATGCCGCGCCCCCCTTCCTCCCCCTCACCCACGAATCGCGCCAGCACCCGAACCACCACCAGCTCCACCCTGGCGAAGAATCCCCCCTCCCAACCCAGGTCCGACCACGGCGAAGCCGAAGCCACCCCAACCGGTACCGCCGACAAGCACAACACCAAGACCACCACCGCCACCAGACGACCAGAAAAACGACGCATCGTTCGCTCCTTTCCCTGGCGGCGCCCAATCCGCCCCCATG
>QIHU01000793.1 GCA_003231035.1 Acidobacteriota bacterium | reverse complement strand
GAGGAACTCGCTCTTCCCCCCTTGCTCAACCGGCTGCAAGCCGCCATGGAGGCAACCAAGCTCGATTACCACGTGGTTGTGGTCGACGACGGGAGCAGCGACAAGACCCTCGAAGTAGCCCAGCGCCATGCCGAGACGATGCCCTTGACCGTCGTCGTCCACGAGATCAACCAAGGGCTCGGAGCCGCCCTGCGCGACGGCTTGACCTGGGCGACCGAGCAGGCCGAAGACCACGATGTGGTGGTCTCCCTCGATGCCGACGACTCCCATGATCCGGCCCTTATCGAACAGATGATGCAGCGAATCGACGAGGGGGCCGAGGTGGTCATCGCCTCGCGCTATCGCCCCGGAAGTGAGATTCACGGCGTTCCCTGGTCGCGCCGCGCCTTGAGCTATTGGGGGGGGTGGATGTTTCGCATCCTCTTTCCCACCCGCGGGGTTCGCGACTACACCTGCGGTTTTCGCGCTTACCAAGCGGGGGTTCTAAGACGAGCGTTGGAGCACTACGGAAGCGGCCTCTTCGACCAAGACGGTTTTCAGTGCATGGTCGATCTGCTCCTCAAACTGCGCCGCTTGCGGCCCCGCCCACGCTTCGCCGAAGTGCCCTTCATCCTGCGCTATGACCGCAAGGTGGGGGAGAGCAAAATGCGGGTGGCGAGCACCGCGCGCAAGACGATCGCATTGCTGATTCGCCGCCGCCTGGGCCGTTGATGGATCCGGCGGTGGAGAAACAGCCGGTGGCAGGAGAGAAGGCCACCACTTCGCGAGGCGTCAAGCTGTTGCTCGCGGCGCTCTTGCTCTTGAGCTTGGGGCTGCGCCTGTGGTCGGCCAGCGACCGGTTGAACAACCGTCGCCACTTCGATGAGCGCTTCACCTTGCGCAACGTGGCGGTGATCTTGGTCCATGGTGGCTGGCGGCCGGCCAACGCCTTCTACGGCTCGCTGTCCTACCTGCCGCAGACCGCGGCGATGGCCCTGGTCGAAGGGGCACACCGGGTTAGCGGTCGCGAAGGGCTTTCGATCTTCGATCCCAAGGCGGCCGATGGCTGGTCGACTTCCGCCTATTGGGCGGCGCGCTCGACGTCGGTGCTCTTCGGGGTACTGGGAATTTGGGCTACCTTTCTCCTCGGGCGGCGCTTGCACGGCCCATGGACCGGTCTGCTCGCGGCCGCTTTGGTCGCCGCCCTGCCGGCCCACGTGGTCAGCTCGGCCTTGATCAAACCTGACGTTCTGGTGGCCCTCCTAGTCACCCTGACCTTTCTGTGGAGCCTGTCGGCGGTGGCGAAACCTTCGCCCAGAACCTTTGCCCTGGCGGGAGTCGGGATCGGCCTGGCGGTGGCGGCGAAGTACACCGGGGTGGGGGTCGCCATTCCCTTGGTGGTCGGCGCCTTGGCGATGGAGAAGCCGGCTGGCTGGAGTCGCTGGCGGCCGCTGTGGCTCTTGCTGGTCGCCGCTCTCGCCTCGCTGGCGACCTTCTTGATCCTCCATCCCCACATGGCCCTGGTGGTCGAGTACCTGCCGCGGCTGTGGTCGATCATGGAGAGCAAAGGGGAGGCGAGCGGCGGCTCGCACTGGACCGTCTTCGCCCTCGAAGGACGGTACTTGCTGCGCCACCACCGTTGGCCAGTACTGCTGCTCGCGATCTTCGGTGTGCTGATGGCGGCGCGGCAGGGCCTCTCCAAACGAGCCCCGCGCGGGGTCCGCGTGCGGACCGCGCTCTACGCCGCCGCGACCAAGCTCTTCAAGGGGCAGAACTACCTCCCGGTGACCGCGTTCACCGCCGTCTTCGCCGCCGCCGCCGCTCTGGCCCTCTGGCGCTGGCTGGCCGCCGCGCTAGTCAGCGCTCGGAAAGGCGCGGCCAGCCGACCGGGACCCCTGGTAGGGCCAGCACTGATCGGAATCTCTTGGAGTCTCCCTCTTCTGGCCCTTTTCCAATTTCCACTCTCCACCACCTATCACCAAGTGGTGCCCTCGACTTGGAGCCAAGCCGGCAGCTTCCTGATCGGCCAGCTTCAGCCCGCATCGCAACGATACCTCTACTTCGAGCGGGCCGAAGAACGCTTGGCCTTAGCCAGCGGCGGCCA
>QIHU01000106.1 GCA_003231035.1 Acidobacteriota bacterium | reverse complement strand
GCATCGCCGTCGGCGTCGTAGTCGAAAATCACCACCCCGCCGACCATCGTCTCCACCATGAACCACTCGCCCGAGCCGCCGTGGTGGTGTTGAAAGTCGATGCCCCATTGCCTCGATCTCTCGGCGAACCGCAGCGCTCCATCCGCGGCGAGAAAGGCCGGAAGGAACCCAACGAGGGAGGTGGCCAACGCTAGGCGGATCGCTGCACTTCGCACTCAGACAGTATAGCCGCCGCCCTCCCTGGCCATCGCCCTCGCCCTGGGAAACCCGAACTAACCTCTTGCGCATGCTAAGCTTTCCCTTCCAGCCATGGACGACCCTCCTCTATCCAATTTGCGCTTTGGCGCCGCCTACGGCCCCCGGTTCTCGCGCTTTGAGTGCGTGCCGGCCGCTGCGTTGCGATGACTGCCGCGGCACTGAATATCGTCGCCAACACCGGCGGCGATTTGGGACTCAATCCCTGGATAGCGATCCTGACTGGGATCTTGATGGTCCTGATCAACGGCTTCTTCGTCGCGACCGAGTTCGCCCTGGTCAAGGTTCGGCCGACGCAGATCGATCCCTACGTCGCTCGCGGCGACCGGCGCGGCAAGATCGCGAAGAGCATGATCGACAATCTCGATGCCTACCTCTCCGCCTCGCAGATCGGCATCACCCTGTCGAGCCTAGCCCTGGGCTGGATCGGCGAGCCAGCCTTCGCCTGGCTGCTATCGCCGCTGGAGCGGCTCCTGGGCAACATCCCCGGGATGACGGAATCGATCATCCACACCATCCACATCGTTCTCGCCTTTTCGATCATCACCACGGTGCACGTCGTGGTCGGCGAAATGGCCCCCAAGACCTTGGCCATTCGCAAGCCGGAGACCACCGCGCTGTGGACGGCGATCCCGATGTGGATCTTCTTCAAGGCCACCTATCCTCTGATTTGGGTGCTCAACCACGCCTCGATGACTTTGCTGCGCTGGGCCGGCCTCAAGCCCGCCACCGAGCACGAGATGGCGCACGACGAAGAGGAGCTGCGGCAGTTGCTCGCCAGCCCGAGCAGCGCCCGCCTGTCGGCGCAGAAACGCGACTTGCTCGACAACGTCTTCGAACTCTCGCGTCGCATCGCGCGCCAGGTCATGGTCCCGCGCGGCGACGTGGTCTATTTGACGACGGACCGCGATCTCGACTCCAACCTCAAGCTGGCCCGCGAGAGTGGCCACACGCGCTTCCCGCTGTGCGAGGGAGACCTCGACCGGGTCTTCGGCATGATTCACATCAAAGACCTTTTCCGAGCCACCTCACCCCTCGAATCTCTGCGTCAGCTTGCAAGACCCATCGCCATGGTCCCCGAGACTCTCAACCTCGACCGTCTCCTCAAGCGTATGCGCACCGAACGGATGCACTTCGCGGCGGTTCTCGACGAGTATGGCGGGGTCAGCGGCATCGTTACCCTTGAGAATGTCATCGAAGAGATCGTGGGCGACATCCAAGACGAGTTCGATTCCGAGCGCCCGGAGATTGTCGAACAGGAGGCTGGCGTCTATGAAGTCTCCGGCGCCGTGCTGATCCTCGAACTCGAAGATGAGCTGTCCATCGAGATCTCCGACCGCGACGAGGATACCGTCGGCGGCTTGGTCCTCTCGGAGCTTGGCCGACTACCGGAGGTTGGCGAACGGGTGAAGTTGAGTTCGATCTCGCTCGAAGTGCTGGAAGTGGCGGACAACCGGATCCTCCAGTTGCGAGTGACCCTCCTCGAGGGCGACTCGGAAAGCGCCCAAACCCCGGAGTGAGGAATCGAGATCTGACTCACCCCAGAAGGGCGATCTCGGCCTGCGCCATAGTCGCCTTTCT
>QIHU01000693.1 GCA_003231035.1 Acidobacteriota bacterium | reverse complement strand
AGCAGGAGCAACACCGCTGCCCACCTGGCACTCCTCAACCCGCTACGCCGCCACATTGAAAATGGCTCGATCCAAGCGGATGGGTGGCGTCTAGCTATCGACATGGGTGGTGACTCCGGGGCTGTTGCGAACTGCCAAGACGGTAGCACACCGCACTGCCGAACCCAGCCACTCCGAGCTGGGGCAAATCAGGGCAAATACGGAGTGCCAGCCACTTCGGGGAGGGTGCGACCGACCCTTAGAAGCCCCCAATGGGATGTCAGACACTTCGCGGAGCAGACACTTCGCGGAGCAGGTTCAGTCTTGAAGTTAAAGCCGCCGTTGCAGCTGATCGAGCAGTTGGTAGGCGCAGGTCGCGGAGTCTGCTGGCGCATCAGCCTCGCTACGGCGAGCCTCTGACGAAGAGCTAGACAAAGACCCGGTGGACCCGGTGGACCCGCTGGTCCCGGTGGTCAGAGCTGCCTTGGCATGCTCGAGCGTCATCTTGGTGTCGAGTAGCTTGCCCTCGCTGATCCGCTGGCTCTCCATCGCGGCGCTCGCCACCATCGCGTGTTTCTCCGCCTGGCTACGTTCCTTATCAACAGCCTTCTCGGCGCTCTCCGCTCGCCGCTCGACCGGGCTTCGCCCGAAGTAGTAGCCCATCACCACGCCGAGCAGCGACAAGCCGTGCATCATGACCTCCGACTGCGCATCGGAGAGGCTCTAATCCAGGAAGGCCTTACCGAGCATCCACAGAGCCACGGCGACCACGGCGAGAGCGATCACCGTCGTCGTGCCCTCCTTAAGCCAGCTAACGAAAGCATTTCCAACTCTTACCAGTAGAGAGCCCGCACTCGCTTTGCGCCCCTCGCTCACGGCGGGGCCGGAGCCCTCGGAACCTGGCTGATCGTTGTGTCCCAATGTTGATTCCATTCCGTTCATCCGAACCTCCTATTCTTCTTGCCGCCACGCGAGCAGCCTTGCAAACACTTCCGAGTTGATACGAACTCCGCGGTTGACCTGCGGGCTGCCCCCGGTGTGAATCCCCACCACCCGCCGCTGGTCATCCACCTTGCGCCAGATCGGCGAGCCGCTTTGACTGTCTCCGGTGTCGATTCGATAGTGAAGGAACTCGCGATTCAGGGGGGTGACGGGCCCCGAGTCGATCCACAGCGAGCCGAGAGGCAGCTTGTCGTCGGGGTAACCAGCTAGATTCAGGACACCGGCTTGCAAGTCCTGATCAGAAAGGTTTGAGAAACCCAAGAAGCCCGCCCTGCCCAACTGCTGCACTCGTAACCGAAGTCGAGCCACCAGCGGTCGTTGTTGAGGTCGTAGGAACCGGCGCCGCCTTCTTCTTGAACGGGTTGGCATTGAACCGAAAACCGACACCGAAAATGACGTTCAGGTCGAAGGTTTCATCCACCAACTGATCGGCCGCGAGGTCTTCTTGGAGCAGCTGACCCACGGTGTATTGCCCTTTCAACCTCGTCTGCTCCTGCCCCGCGGCGCCGACGAAGATGTTGACGTTGTCTCCGATCACCCAGGCCAAGCCGGCGAAGACGAGTCGCTCCTCGATATCCGCGCCTAGCCCAGCGGTGAAATATGGGAGCCAAGCGCTCGCGTGCTCCCGGTCAGGACGGTATGTAAAGCTCACGACCGGCTCGAACTGATTATCCTTTCGATCGTTCGACCGCTGAATGATGAAGCCTGCCCCCTCCCCGTCGTCACCACCCGGAGCGACCATGGTGAAGAACTTGTCGTTGCCGTCGGGCAGAAAAGAGAAGCCGTAGTGCACCAACCAAGGCTTGCTCCCCGTGGTGAACTTGAAAGTCCAGCTGCGCTCTGGATTCGTGGATCGGTGTGCCTTGA
>QIHU01000109.1 GCA_003231035.1 Acidobacteriota bacterium | reverse complement strand
TTTCGAAGATCAAGCCTAGATCGGCGGCGCTCGAACCCAGCTGGTAGAGGGTGTACTCAAAGCCCACGACCACCGCACCGAAGGAGTCGCTCTGCCCTTGGCGAGCGATAGCTTCGATCTTCCACAACCAGGCTTCGCGGGTGAGTTGAAGGTCGACGCCGAACTGGGTAATCAAGGAGTACACCGGGACCAGCGCACCGCCATCCGAGCGCAGCTCGAAGGTGGGCTCGCGGCCGGTACCGCGAAAGAGGTTGGGTCCAGCGCAAGGCCCAGTCGATCCGCTCATCGCCCGCCCGCGACTCGTAGCGCACCGCATCGGTATCGACCACCAGCGGAGCGCGCAGACGGCCGTCGCGGCCGGGGAAAGTTCGCTCCCTGAAGCCGACCAGGGAGAGTAGCTCCAAGCGTCCCCAGTCGCGATCGATCGCCAGCTGGATCATTGGCTGGCCGAGCTTGTCTTCGTTGTCGATATCTTCGACCGCGTCGGTCTGGTTGACGATGTCGACCAGATGTCTCGATTCAGTGACGCCCCAGAAAATCCGGTTGACCCCGGCCAGCAACTCCCACCGTTTGCCTACGTAACGGTAGTAGCCCTCGCGCAGGTCGAAGTGGCTGCGCTCGTCGTCCTCGCCGTCCCAACGGCCCCAGGGCGAGATCTTCACCTGGTGGCGTCGATCTTCGCTGCGCCAGCGCCACTCAGGGGCCAGCAGCAGCGAAGCTTGGGAATCTTCGAGTTGACCGGGAAAGGCCGGATCCTCCAGGAAATAGCGACCCTCCGCCGCCAACGACCCGGAGAGTCGCCACTCACCGGCGGTGAGCGCGGCGGCGGCCATCCCCAGCGCCAAGGTCACGCTGAGCGCGACGAGAAAAGGGCCGTGTCGCATTTCAGCGCAGGCGCTGCAAGGCGCCCTTCTCGAAGTCGTTGGCGTCGAAGCCATGTCCGAAGGTGTACTCGCCGTACAGCAGATCGGAACTCTTGCCGGTCTGATGGTTGACCATGGTCAACTTCTGGGCCCGCCAGTAGGAGTCGCCGTAGAGGCGGTAGTCCTCCAACCTGAGCGTCTTGAGCAGCTTGTCCTTGCGGTCGTAGAACTCCACTCTGCGAACCTGAAAATCTTTCTGATCGATCCAGGCAATCTGCCGGGTGTAGCCGGAATGCTCGTAGCGAGGCAGGCGCCGGATCACATCGCAAGTGAACTCGCCGCAGGCTTCAGTGCGCAGGAAAAGGTAGTCGAACTTACCGAGTTCCAAGGAGGTGAAGTCCTCGAAGGCGAACTCGCTGCCGACGAAGGGACCCGACTTGTTGACCGAGGAAATGCGCTTAACTCGCTTCAAGGCGGGCAGGTAGAGCCACTGGTCGTCGGGATCGAGGATCTTGGCGTGGGAGAGCAAGCCGGTACCCTCGATGTCGGCGGGAGTTTCAAAGACGATCAGGCTCTTGTCGCCGACCTCCTCGTCCGGGATCTCCAACGTGCGGATCGCCAACGAGCGGCGCGCCTCTTTGCCGGCCTTGTTGCGTAGCACCATTTCCAGGTCCACGGTGCTGTCGCCAAAACCGCGGTCGCTGCGATCCGAACGGGCGGCGATGGCGAAGCCTTGCTCTTCCGGGGTCTCGGCCATCAAGACCGGCGCGACCCCCAAGGAGGTCACCAAGAGAAGGGCTGGAAGGGCGGCCCAACTACGATAGGGCCGACTACGATGGGGCTGATTGTTATACCGAGAGTGTCGTGGGTTCATGAGTCGTATTCTCCTGTTGAGATTCTTGCGGTCGGTAGCCCCAGAGTAGAAGCGAGGGCAAGAGAAGAAAGTCGGTGGCAAGAGCCATCAAGATGGCGATGGCGGTGAGCATTCCCAGCTCGAAGTTAATTCTGAAAGTCGACGCGGTCAGCACCAGAAAGCCCGCCGTGAGAATCGCCGTTGTGGTAGCGATGGCCACCCCGACGGTACGGAATGCGTAGCGCACCGCGGCGGCTCGATCGAGCCCTTTTTCCCTTGGCGAGAAAGTGCACCGAGTCGTCCACCACGATACCCAGCGACGAGGCGGTCACGGTCGCGGCGCTCATGCCGATCTTGCCAGCCAACAGAGCCCAGACACCGAAGGTGACCATGATCGGAACGGCGTTGGGAATCAGCGAGAGCAAGCCTAATCCAAAGCTGCGCAAGGCCACCATCAAAATGATAGAGATAAGAACCAGCGCCAATGCATTACCCCGCAACATGCTGCGAATGTTGCGCTCCGAAATATAGGAGAACATCACGCTGGCCCCGGTCGGCCGGGTGTGCATGTAGCTCGGTGCGTTGTCGTGCAACCAAGTCTCGGCGTTGCGCAAGAAGGCCCGAGTCTCTTTGGTCGACAGGTCGCCGATGGTGGCGGTGACCCGGGTGGCACTCTTGTCGACACTCACCCGATCGTTGAGGTCGAGCCCGAAGGGTAACGAGAGTTCGTAGAGCAACAGATATTGCGCGGCCAACTGCCGATTCTCTGGAATGCGGTACCAGGACTCGTCGTCGCCGTGGAGGTTCTTGTTGAGCCGTTTGATGATGTCGGCGTAACTGTAGACGTGGGTAACCTGCGGTTGTTGGCGCAGCCAGCCGGTGAAGGCATCCAGGTTGCGCAGGTACTCTGGATCGCTGATCCCCTCCGCTTCGGCCGCTGGCACCGAGAACTCGACCGGGTAGGGGCCGGTCAAGTTCTCGATCGCGAACTCCGCGTCACCGCGAAAGGTCAGGCGATGATCGAAGTACTGGATCCACTGATCGTTGAGATCGATGAAGGGCACGAGGGAGAGAAGGGCCACCGTGACGATGGCGCTGATCGCCAGGATGGAGCGGTGTCGGCGGGTTACCCAACCACCCATTCGATCCATGCGGCCCTGAGTCGCGGCCGCCTCGCCGCGTGCGCCGCGCGGGTGGAGCTTGACCTGGTGAGCAGCGCTGGCAGGAAGGTGACCGACAAGACGAGCGCCGCGGCGATCCCCATGGCGGTGATGTTGCCCAGGTCGTGAAAGGGCGGAGAGTCCGAGAAGTTCAAGGTCAGAAAGCCGACTATCGTCGTCGTCGAAGTAATCAGCACCGGCATGAAGTTGATCCGCAGACTCTCGCGCAGCGCCTCCCGCTTGCCCACCCCTTCGCGCATCAGGTTGAGCATGGTGATCAGGATGTGGATGCTGTCGGCGATGGCCAGGGTGAGAATGATGACCGGCGCGGTGACCGAGATCGGCGACAGGTTGATTCCAAGATGACCCGCCAGCCCCAGGGCAGTCAGGGCGGAGAGCGCGATCACCGCCAGGGTGGCCATGG
>QIHU01000247.1 GCA_003231035.1 Acidobacteriota bacterium | reverse complement strand
ACATCACCCTTGAGGTGACCGAGACGGCGAACGATTTGAGGGTCACCGCCGAATACAATCGCGACCTCTTCGATGCCACCACGATCGAGCGGCTTATGGGCCACCTACGGGCTCTGTTGACCGCGGCCGCCACCGATCCCCACCGCCCCCTGGCCGAGTTGAGTTTGGTCAGCCGAGCGCAGCGGCAGCACCTCCTGTACGAACTCAACGACAACAGTTCGCTCTATCCCCGCGCCACTTCGATCGATGGTTGCTTCGCGCTGCAAGCCAACCGCGCACCGCACCGGACAGCCCTGACCTACCGCGGCGAGACCCTCTCCTATGGCGAGTTGGAGGCGCGAGCCAACCAACTGGCCCACCACCTGCGCCAGGCGGGCGTCGAGCGGGAAGTGCGGGTCGGCTTGCGGGTGGAGCGCGAGCCGCGGATGATCGTCGCGCTGCTGGCGATTCTCAAGGCGGGGGGTGTCTACCTGCCGATCGACCCGAGCTACCCGCTCGAGCGCCAGGAGTTCTTGCTCGACGACGGCGGGGTGAGAGTCTTGCTAACCTCGGCGTCGGTGGACGGCGATGTTCCTCGCTTCGCCGGACCGGTGGTGCGCCTCGACGCTGACGCGGAAGCGATTCTGCGTCAGCCGACGAACCCGCTGGCGCCGACCGCGCCCACTGAGGGCGCATCTCCCCAGGCCCTGGCCTATGTCGTCTACACCTCCGGTTCCACCGGTCAGCCGAAAGGGGTGATGGTCCCCCATCGGGCCGTCTTACGGCTGGTGCAGGGAAGCAACTTCGCCCGCTTGGACGGTAAGCAGAGCCTGTTGCAGATGGCGCCGGTCGCCTTCGACGCTTCGACCTTCGAGATTTGGGGAGCACTGCTCAACGGCGGCCGCCTGGTCCTCCTTCCGGGCCGCCGAGCCTCGTTCAAAGAATTGGCGGACGCGGTGGTGGACGGCAGGGTGACCACCCTGTGGTTGACCGCCGGTCTCTTCCACCAGCTGGTCGACGAGGGCGCCGCGGAGCTGGCGCGGCTCTCGTCGCTGCGCCAACTGCTGGCGGGGGGCGATGTACTCTCCGCCAAGCAGGTCGGCAAGGCGTTGACCCTGCTCCCCACCACGACCCTGATCAACGGCTACGGCCCGACCGAGAACACCACCTTCACGACCTGCGCCGCGTACACTTCGCCGGCCGAGGTCGCCACCTCGGTCGCGATCGGAAGGCCGGTCTCTTCGACCCATGTCGTCATCGTCGACCGCCGCTTGGAGCCCCTGCCCTGGGGAGTCGTCGGCGAACTGCTGACCGGCGGCGATGGGTTGGCCCGCGGTTACCTCGGCCGCCCGGCGTTGACCGCCGAGCGTTTTATCCCGGACTCGCTCATCCGTTATCCCGACCCGGCCGGCCAAGGCGAGGTCGGCGGTGGGCGGCTCTACCGCACCGGCGATCTGGCCCGCTACTTGGCGGATGGGCGGATCGAGTTTCTAGGTCGCGCCGACCGCCAAGTCAAGATCCGCGGTTACCGCATCGAGCCCGGTGAGGTCGAAGCGGTGCTCGGCGAACACCCACGGCTGGCCGCGGTGGCGGTCGAGGTGCGCGCGGGCAGTTCGGCTGACGATCGCAGGCTGATCGGCTACTGGGTGGCCGCCGACGAAATGGACGAGGCGGCCGCGGAGGAGCTCGAGGCCGCCCTACGAAGCTACCTCGAAGCGCGGCTACCCGGCTACATGGTGCCGGCGGCCTTGGTCCACCTGAAAGAGATGCCGCTGACCGCCAACGGCAAGGTCGACCGCGGTGCCCTGCCCGACCCCGATTGGAGCTCTGGGGCCGAAGAGTACGTAGCTCCAGACGGTGCCACCGAGGAGC
>QIHU01000764.1 GCA_003231035.1 Acidobacteriota bacterium | reverse complement strand
GCGTTGCGATCCGCGTCAAGAAATCCGTTCATCGTCAAGAGAGCCAAGGCGAGGATCAAACCGGCCGCGGCGGCGATCAGAGCCGGCACCATCCACCTACGGCGTCTCGGCCTCGCCCCTGGGGACGGCGCCCGCGCAGGTAGGGGCTGCGGAGTTGCCCCAGCCAGGTGAGTGGCAAGGCGTTCGCTAGTCACCGTTGCCGACTCCGCCGCTGGCCCCGCCAGCAAAGGGCACGTCGCGCTTCGGTCAGGGCCGCCTCCAGTTGCTCGGCGCTGGCGAAGCGTTGGTCCCGGTCCTTAGCCAGCAGCCGCTCCAGCAGTGAGCCGATCAGCGGCTCTGAATCGCCAAGAAGACCGGGCGGCGGCGGCGGTTGGTGGTGGAGAATCTGGTAGATCAGCGTGGTGATGCTGTCGCCTTCAAAGGGTCGACGCCCCCCCACCATCTCGTAGAGCACGGTGCCCAGTGAGAAGAGATCACTGCGACCATCGAGCTTTTCGCCGCGCACTTGCTCTGGAGACATGTAGTGCGGGCTCCCCACCACCGAACCGGTCACCGTCAACTCCGTGGTCTGCCCGGCTAGTTTGGCAATCCCGAAGTCCGCCACCTTGAGGTTTCCGACCTCATCCAGCAAGAGGTTGCTGGGCTTGATGTCGCGATGGATCACACCCTGCTGGTGAGCACACTGCAAAGCCGCCGCGGCCTGGCCGGCAATGTGTAGAGCCTCTCCCAAGCTCAGCGGGGGAGGCGCCCGCAGCCGCGCCGCCAGGTCGGTCCCGGCTACATACTCGAAGGCGAGATAAAAATTGCCGCCCTCCTCGCCCACGTCGAACAGGGTGACGATATTGGGATGGATCAACCGGCCCGCCGCCTTGGCTTCCTGGACCATGCGTTGAACACGGTCGTCAGGACGAACTCCGATCCCTTCGAGGCGCAGCGCCTTGATCGCCAGCCTGCGCTCGATCCGCGGATCCTCGGCCAGGTACACATCGCCCATGGCGCCCGCGCCGAGCTGGCGCAGGATACGGTAGCGGCCGACCGATTGGCCGATTGAAAAAGGGCTCATTTCGACGCGGATCAGTCTGAGTCTTCGTCCGCGAGTTCGGCGAGGAGCCTCTTCGCGTTCGCCAGCTCAGCCGCCGGGACCATGATCCGAACGTCGCCAAAGGCACCGAAGGTGACCGGCTCTTGGGTGAAGAGGCGGGAGTCCTTCTCCACCGTGACTCCGCGGCTGACGAGGAATCCGCGGATCAGCTCCGCCTCGCTATCGGTCGAAACAGTTTGTACGACTTCCCACTGATGCGCCATGGCGCGATGATATCAGCGGTTGGGAACCACAGTTGGCAGGGAGGCCGGACAGCGCCAGCCTCCCATCCCGACTCCTGCCCCGCTACCGCCAGCCTTCGATCTCGTCCAGATGGAGAGTACCGACGCTGCCGGCGGGCACAACGTTGAGACCGAAGCGCACTTCATCGAGGCTGAAACCGCCATTGTCCAGCTGCGACCTTGACTGGACCGCGCCGTCCACCTTGAGCCAAAGACCGCCATTGTTTGACTCTTGAGGCAGCGAGCCCCACCAGTGAAGCTCAACCTCGATGACCTGCCCCTTGGGCACCGCGACCCAGGTTGTCGTGGCCCAACCGCCGGCATTCCGCCGCGCCATCGCTTTCAGTTTCAGCTGTGAGCCAAACTGCCGCAATCGCAAACGCACCGGGTCCTCCACGGTCCCACCCCGCTCGCCGCAGAGCAGATCGACGCTCTTGGTATCCACCATGGCAAAGTCGGCTGACAAGCGCAGCTTGAGTTTCGTTCGCAGCGAACGCAACGCAGTGGCGGACGCCTTGAAGGCATACGAGCTGCCCGAAGCAGGCATGGTGACTTCGAGACCATAAGAACCCGAGAGAGCAGCCGTCGAGTTCACCTCTGGATCCATGTTGACGCCATCGCCCAACCCCCACAGCTCCAGACCGCCGGATTCGAAACCGTCGGCGAGAAGCGGCGGGAAGGCCGGCGGATCGTCGGCCGCCCAGAGTTCGATGTCGTCGAAGTAGTACCGGCCCGCGGCCCCGGTCGGGGCCTCGATGC
>QIHU01000290.1 GCA_003231035.1 Acidobacteriota bacterium | reverse complement strand
GGACCTCCTCAAGAAGGCGGGATTCTACGGCCGCCAAGTCCACCGGTCAACCAGTCTACTGGTCAGCGCCACCTTTACCCTCGCCAACCACCGCTCCCTCGAACCTCGCCAGCGCCTGGGCGGCGGCTCGTTGCTGGGCCTGCTTTTTGCTTTTGCCCTCGCCCACTCCGTGGAGCGCCCCATCAAACCAACACTCAATGTGGAACCGCTTACTGTGATCGGGCCCCGTTTCAGCCATTAGCCGATAGTCCGGCAGCTCCCAGCCACGAGCTTGGACCGCCTCTTGAAGCCGTGTCTTCGAGTCCGCCCGCGCCAGCGCCTCCTGGCCGTCCACATCGCTTTCGAGCATCGCCAGGACCACGGTGCGTACCGGCTCAACACCGCCATCGAGCCAAATGGCACCCAAGGTCGCCTCCAACACGTCGGCCAGCAACGAAACCTTGCTGCTTCCCCCGGAACGGGCTTCGCCCACGCCCAGCCGTAGGGCCTCGCCCAAGCCCAACCGATGGGCGTGAACGGCCAAGGCACCGGTACGCACCAGCTGACTCTTGAGCTTGGAGAGTTCCCCTTCGGTCATCCGCGGGTTGCGCAAGTAGAGCCACTCCGCCGTCAACAAGCCGAGCACTGCGTCCCCGAGAAACTCCAGCCGTTCGTAGTTGGCCCCGTAGTCCATCTCGTTTGCGAAAGAACGGTGGGTCAGCGCCACCTCCAGCAGCTGGATGTGCTCAAAGGTGTAACCCAGGCGCGCTTGCAGATCGGCGTAAGGGAAAGAGGCGAGGCTCATTGCGCGGAATCCTAGCATCCTGGTCCCACCTCTTCCTCTGGCCCCGCTTTGACATCTAGGGGGCAATCCGGGAAAATGGAGAACTGACACATACTAGTAGATCACTCCGATTGACCTACTATCACCACTCAGGATAGGATATTCCAAGCATGCCTACCAAGATCAAAAAGAAAGCCCGACGACGCTCGCGCGATCCGCAACACCGGAAGGTCCGCATCGTCGAGCGCACCTTCCGCCAGGTGATGCTGACCACCGAAACGGACATGTATACCCTCGACAAAGGATGCGGCAGGGCCACGGGCTATACCAGCCAGGTCCTGTGCGGCCGGGTGCGGATGACCTTCCACCACGTGCTGAAGTGGCTGGAGGTGATGGACGTGCCGCCGTCGGAGTTCTTCCAGCTCCTCACCGAGGCGATGAAACCCAAGTACCGGATCGAACATCTGCCGCCGAGCCACGACGAGATCAAGGAGATGGTGGCGCTGATCGCCAAGGAACTGATTACCTACGACAAGCGGCACCGCCCACCCAGCGAAAAGCAGAGCAAGAACAAACCGGCGAAGAAACCTCCCGGCGAAGAGGTGGAGGCGGACGAGGATTGACCCCGTTCCTAGCAAGCGCGGCTAGCGGCCGGTATTGACCTTGGCGATAGCCCGGCGCAGGATACGGCTGGTGAGTTCCTCGTCTTCGGCGGCGTGGGCCACGGTGCGCAGGGCGAGGAGCGCTTGGCCCTCCAGGCCGGCGGCGGCGAGGACCGCAAAGGCATGACTGGCGATCTCTCGCGCCTCTTCCCAGTGGTGGGCATCGGCATGGGCTAAGGAGAGCTCGAGGTGGGCGAGGGCGGCATTTCTTCGCGAGCCAGGTCTAACCCCTCGACCCCCTCTTTCCAGCGTCCCAGCGCTAGCAGGGCGCGGGCTTCGATCCACTCGCCGCGAGCCTTCGCCGCACGGAACTCCGGTCGGCTGCAGCGCTCCTGGATGACTTTGGCGATCTCGCGTGCCTCCTCGGGTTCGCCCCGGTCGATTTGGGCTTGGGCGACGAGGCTGAGGAGATTCTGCTTGAGAACCGGATCGCCATCGACTGAACTCTTCTTGTAGCAGTCATGGGCGCACCGCAAGGCCGCATCGGGTCGGCCTGCGCGCAAGTGCACCTGGGCCACGTAATGGCGAACACGATTGGCCCGTACCTCTTCGCCCAGTTTCTTATAGGTGGCTTCGCAGCGAAGAAAGAGGTCCAAAGCCTCATCGGGGTGGCCCGTGTCGAGGAGCAGTACCGCCGTCAATCGCTCGACCTTGGCCTCGACTAAAGGGTCCCAGGAGCCCAGCCGGGCAACCTGTGCCGCCTCCTTGAGGTGCTGGCGCGCATCCTTGAAGTTGCCGACGATCCGCTGAGCGTTGCCCAAGGTGGCGAGGCACTCGGCCAACACATCGCGCTCGATCAACCCACCGCAGAGCACCCAACCGTGCGCCACGGCCGGCCGCGCGGCGTAGACCGCCAGCTCGGCTAAGTGGAGGGCGAGCGGAGGGTTGGAGGTTCGTCTTTCCTCGCTCGCCAGTCGGAACTGCTTGGCCGCCTCGGCGGTGTGCAGCTTGCGCAACGAGCGCACCGTCATCACCGCCTGGCCGCGCGGGAGGGCCAGCAACTTGGGAATGTCGGGCAAGACATACCGGCGCGGCGGCCAACTGGCGATCGCCTTGGAAACGGCCTTGAAAACGGAGTCGTACTGACCACGGTCGTATTTGCTTTCAGACATATTCAAGCCGTAGCGTATCACGGGCAGCGGGCCAAGGCCAACCCGCCGCCCGGGCGCTACCGTCTAGCCATCAGAACCGACTGTAGCCCCAACCTCCACCGCCCTTTCCGGCTCCTCCACCCAGCCCAGCAGCACGAACAAAGCCCACAAACCGTCTCTCGTTGCGTCGATCATCGCGATCGCTCCTTTGTTGACCAATCGGCCCTCCGCGGGGCCACGGAGAGAGGCACGAAGAGGGCGCAAGTTACTGATTCCAAACAGCTTAGCATCGGTCTCCGGGGAGGTCTAGCACTCCCAGCATCGCTTTCACGGGCCCTTGATCGTGAATCCGTAGACTTGTAATGCACAGTATTCACTTGACATAAAAGCGGACCCGCGGAGACAATGCCCGGGCACGCGCCGGCCTCTACCTTCAACCATGCAGAGAGGCTCGGGGCACAACCACCGGAGGAAACTCGATGACCATCCCCCCCAACCCACCCCCCACCTCCCCCCAAGAGCCGTTCCTGGCGTTGAAGTCCGAACGGGTCCAAGAGGCCCTCGCCCGGCTCACCGCCTGGCAACCGAGCCTCGGCGGGCTAGAAGGCACCTTCCGCTTCGACACCGGCAGCGAAGCCCTCGCCTTCCTACGCCCCCTGGGCGCTCTGCTCGACCGCCACCGCGAACCCCCCAGCCGGCTCACTCTCACCGGCCCCATTCTCTCTATCGGCCTGGGGCTGGGAAGCGAAAGCGGAGGGGTGTATGGCGCCGACTTGGCGCTCGCCGAGCGGATCACGGCGCTGCGCAACGTGGTCGGCGGCAAGCCCAAGAACCCTCCGGCGAGGCTCGGGCGATGACCGAGGCTGACGTACTGAAGAAACTGGAGTTGTTGCCCCAACTCGCTAGTTTGGATGACCACGCGGTCTTCCGCGACACCTTCCTGGCCTTGGTCGAAGATGTCGAATTGCGCG
>QIHU01000347.1 GCA_003231035.1 Acidobacteriota bacterium | reverse complement strand
AGTCCACCGAGCGCAACGCCCCCTCACCCCGCACCCGCGCCAAGATCTCGCGCGCCATCTTGGGCTGTTCGGTCAGCAGCTTGCCGTAGTGCTTCTCGGTCACAAAGGCACGGCGACGAAAGGCGAAGGCCGGGTAGAGTTGGATCGGCATCCAGCAGGCCTCATGGCCCCAGTACTCAAACAGCGGCTCCCCCGGCTGCAAGAGCTCCTCGGCCAAGCGCGGCTCAAAACCGGCCAGCCGCGACAACAAGACCAGCCCATGGCTACGCGCCCCGGCGATCGAGATGGTATCGAGCTGCAAGTACCCGAACCGATCGATCACCCGATGCGCCCCCTTGCGCGCCCGCGCCCCGCCTCCGCGAGCCGCCTTGGGCAGACCGGTCCACTCCGGTTTGAGCAGACCGGCCCGGGCGAGAGCTAAGCGGCGGACGGCGCGGCGGGAGAGCGTCTCCATCCGGCGGCCGACCTAGATCTCCTGCCGGCCGCTGGCGAGAGCAGACCGGTACTCCTCGCCCAGCCGCGCGCACAGCTCGGCGGCGCTGGGGACGTCGTCAATGGTGCCGACTCCCTGCCCCGCCGACCAGACCGTCTTCCAAGCTTTGACCTCGTCCTCGATCGGCTTGAGGTCCGGCTGCGCTTCGTGCTTCTTCAACACTTCGGGATCGAGGTCGTTGGCCACCAAACTCGGTCCCAAGAAGTTGGCGTGGATGCCGGAGATGGCCGAGGTATAGACGATGTCTTTGGCGTCGGCGCCCACCACCATCTCTTTGTAGTCCGCCGATGCCATGCTCTCCTGGGTGGCGATGAAACGGGTTCCCAGGTAGGCGAGGTCGGCCCCCATCATCCGTGCCGCCGCAATCTGGCGGCCGTGGGAGATCGAGCCGGCCAGGATCAGCGTGCCCTCGAAGAACTGGCGAATCTCGGAGGTCAAGGCGAAGGGGCTCATCGTGCCCGCATGGCCACCGGCACCGCCGCAAACGGCGATCAATCCATCCACCCCGGCCCCCGCCGCCTTGCGCGCATGGCGCAGGTTGGTGACGTCGTGGAAGACCACCCCCCCGTAGGAGTGAACGGCCTCCACCAGCTCTGAAACGGCGCCGAGCGAGGTGATCACCAAGGGCACGCGATGGCGCACGCAAACCTCCAGATCGGCCTGCACTCTGGGATTGGTGCGATGGACGATCAGGTTGACGCCGTAGGGAGCGCACGAGTCGTCGAGCCCCTCTTCGATCTGCGTCAACCACTCGTCAAAACCCTCGGTGGTGCGCTGATTGAGCGCCGGAAAAGTACCGACCACGCCCGCGCGGCAACATTCGGTTACCAACCCCGGCCCCGAGACTAAGAACATCGGCGCGGCGATCGCGGGCACGCTGAGGTTGCTGAAACCTTCCGGTAGAGACATCGATACCCTCCTCGTTGCGAACTCCGTACGATGAGAGAGCCGATTGCCCGCCACCGCCAAAGTGCACGGCGATACTGTGCGATCCACCGCCGCGAGGCAAGAAGTACCGGCCGATGGGCTCAGTCTTTCAGCACGACCCGTAACAAACCAGCCGTTGGATCGCCACAAAGAACGGGAAGGAAAGAGCCCCCTGCCCCGTCCCCCGGCCGGGGGGCTCGGGGCGGGGCGGGGCGCTCTTAGTAGCCTCCTAGGAGGCCCTTCCCTCTCGCTCAACGTATCGCTTCAGCGATCAGGGATAGCTGTCCACGTGCCACCACCCATTGGGGTTGACGTTGAGGATCAGATCGCAGCCACCACCATCGAAGGCGCCGGACACGCGCCAGTCGTTAGAGGAGAACAACCAGAAGGCCATCTGGCCGCTCCCACTGTTGCCGGCGAGATGTTGCCACTGCGGCCACACATTGC
>QIHU01000058.1 GCA_003231035.1 Acidobacteriota bacterium | reverse complement strand
GAACACACGGAGCCACCCCTTTGGTCGAACAACAGCACGACACCCACGCCCTGCGCGAGAAGATCCAAACCTGGTTGATGGGCGAGGGTTGGACGCTACGAGAGAAATCACACGACACCGCCAACTGGCTGATCGAAGCCCACGACTCGGGCAATCGGCACATCGTCGTCGGCCAACGGCAGGGTCGGGACGATCAGATCCTGCTCGAAGGGGCGGTCGCGGTGGTCGAGCAGCACCAGAAACAGTTGGCGGCCCTACCCGACACCGAGCGCCAGGAAACGCTGTGGGACTTGCGCTTCTCCCTACTCAACCTAGGAGTGGAGTTCCACGGTGTCGAAGAACCCCTGTCGCGAGTGATGATCGGCCAGAGGATTTACCTAGACGGCCTGACCAAGGACCGCTTCCTGCAACGGGTCTCCAAAGTGCGCAACGGCGTCCTCCTGGTCATCTGGACCATCGCCCGCAAGCTCAACCTATCCCCCCCTCCCGGACCGGCGCCGGGTGAGTCGCCGGTCAACTAGTCTGATGCTAGAGAATCCGGTCGCCAGTTGGAACTTGGCGCCGGCTTGCTATAACCTTCCGCCCAGAGATGGGGCCACTCATCGAAGAACTGCGCGCCCGGATCCGAGCAAGCGGCCTGCGCTACGCCGAGATCGAGCAGCGCGCCGGCTTCTCTAAGAAGTACCTGAGCCAGCTGGTCAACGGCCATGTCGACCTGAAGATCTTCCAGCTCTTCAAGATCCTGGTCGCCACCGAAGTCGAGTTCTCCGAGTTCTTCGCCGCGGTAACTCGCCGGTATCGCAAGCGAACAGTGCCGATCAGCGAAGAGCAGGTGAGCGCCATCCAAGAGCAGATCGCACCGCGGATGCAGGAGATGATCCGCAAGATCTTGGAAACCTTGCCCAGCGACCCTGGGCCGCCCGATGACTCCGAACCGCCTGGCACGGAGGATGGCTAAGGCAATTCTCTTACCTTGGGTTACCGCAAAGGATCTCGGCGCTCTGCTTCGAGCCGTCGCTGGAGTTCCGTCACCAGTTCGACGGTGACTGCTGAAGCCTCACAGGCATTCTTGAGTACCGTGATCGCCGCTAGTGCGCCGCTGGTTGAGCCGAGGCGCTTGTCTGGCCACTCCCGCGAAGTCGCCGCAATCAATCAACGAACTGGCTAACTCCAATGTTGCCAGTGCCGCGTCGTACCCCCGTCCTAAATGGAAGAACGCGTCGCTCGCTTGACGGAAGAGCTGCGCTGCTTTGGCGGGCCGATGGAGGCGGCGGTAAGCAGCTCCCTCGAGCCAAATCAGGCGGACCCTGAGCACTGAACCACCTGGAAAGTAGCCGTAGAAGGGGGCCACGGTTCTCGAAGCTCGTAAGGCCTGATGAGGGTTCCCGGCCTCGCTAACAAAAGATGCGAAGTTGTGGATGGCGATCAAGGCCATAGCCTTGTCATCTTGCAACGCTGGTCGATCCATCGCCTGCACGAGGTGGCGGAAAGCGGAACGCCAATCGAGATACTCACCGTAAGTGATCGCTAGACCAATCTGGCTACGCGCGGCCTTCAAATCTTCGCCAAGATCCTCATAGAGTTGAACGGCCTCAAGCCCAAGATCGATGGCATCATCTAGCTCGCCCAAGTCGCGAGCCAGTGACGCTCGCACAGCGAGTAGCTGAGCGGCAATGAGGGGGTCTTGGGTTCCCTTGTGTCTCACACGCCTGGAGGCATCGATGGCGGAACGGGCGGCTGCCATCTCGCCGCGCACGCGGAGCGAATTGCCCAGCTCGGCCCAAGCCTCAGCTCGCATGTCGTAGTGAAGAGCTAGAGGTTGGGGCAGTAGTGCCTCTGCGACCGTGACCGCCGTGCCAGCTGCTCGGGCGTAGCCGCCGGGGTCGTCACGGCGCAGGAGATCACAGCGGTCTAGGAGTGCTCGGCAGACTGGTAGCGAGGCCAGGCGCCAATCGCTGGCGATCAACATCTGACGCCGGCATTCCGGCACGGCGAGAAGCCGAGTGGCTAGCCGCTCCACTCCACCTGGTGCGCGAAGCAGCTCCTGTTTCTGCTTGAAGAGTTGGTCGAGAGTAAGCATGTCGCTGAGTTTATCCTATGGGTGCGTAGGCGCGAAAGTAGAGGGAATGGGGATCTCACTCCACTGTCTGCGCGATAATTCGGAAGCACAACATTTTGCCGCAAGAGTTGGTAGGCAGAGCTAGCAATGTCACTAACCCTGCCAACTCAACACTAGTGGCTACCCAAGAGGGTCTTGAGCGCTACCCGCCTCGGTGAATACCACCGGCGTAGCCTCTTCTGCGCGAAGCCAGCTGAGGAGAACCATAATCCAATCCAACAACATGCCTTTCCCTTCTGCCCAGGCTAGCGAGACGGCCGGAATTGGCGGCGCGCGGCACCGAGCACCATCTCTCATAGAAAAAGGATTGACATTCAAGTCTAGGATCTGTATAAATAGCCTCGAGATTTTTATGGCCAACCCTAGATCGACAAGAAGTAGTCAACTTTACCCGTGGGAAGCGGGTCACACCACAGCTTCGCTACCGCCGGTATCAGCCTCTGGATAGGCGATGCGCGCCGAAGAGCCTCAGTCGAACCAGGATGGCGAACCGCAAGGGACGCCTGCCGAAAACTAGTCCCCCACAAACCAGGTCCGGCGGGGTGCTACCAACACCCCACCGGGAAGCCACGCAGTAGGAGTTAACGGCCAGTGCGCAGCCATCCCAAGTCTACAACCACCCCTGCCTTCTCAGCAGCCTTCCTGCTCCAGTTTCTCGACGCCGAGGCGGAGTTCGAGGCCCTACGCCAAGCCAGCACGGTGCTCGGCAGCCGAGCCTCGGCGGCGAGTGCCGCCCCATCCGTCCCCCACGATCTTCCCTCCCCAGACCTCCACTCCCGCCTGCTGACCTCCCTACTCGCCTCCGAGCTGGCCTCCCTAGCCCAAAGCCTCGACCAGCGGGCGACCCCCAGCCAGATCTTCG
>QIHU01000804.1 GCA_003231035.1 Acidobacteriota bacterium | reverse complement strand
GAACATTCTGGCGGCGATGCACAAAGAGGGGGTCACTCGCGGCGACTACTATCTGCCCCATTGCATCGACTACAAAGAGATGGCCAAGCCCGAGGTCAAAGAAAAGTTCGAGAAAGGGCCTGTCGCCTTCGTCAC
Source organism: Acidobacteriota bacterium (assembly GCA_003231035.1). GTDB lineage: Bacteria > Acidobacteriota > Thermoanaerobaculia > Multivoradales > SZUA-115 > SZUA-115. Next base: position 2,013 of record QIHU01000804.1, on the reverse strand, counting down.
GGTGCTGCCCAACGGCGTACCCTCGATGGCCAAGCCACTCATCTCCTGGTTCATCTACTGCATCGTGATTGGCCTCTTCGTTGCCTACCTGACAGGCAGAACCGTAGGACCGGGGGTCGAGTACCTAGAAGCCTTCCGCACCGCCTTCCTCGGCTATGCCGGCGCCAGCGCCAGCGCCTCGATCTGGAAAGGGCAGCGCTGGTCGATCACCCTCAAGCACATGTTCGACGGTCTCATCTACAGTTTGCTGACCGCGGGTGTCTTCGGCTGGCTGTGGCCGAGTTGAACATGAAGCGTTGGGCCTCTCCAGCGACCCGGTTCGCCTAAGCCGGATCGAGGCCATTGAAGCGTCCCGTACCGGGGGCATCGGCCCAGGGCAGACGCAAGGCGGCGCTGCGTTCCACCGCCTTCCCATCCAAGATCCACTTGATCCCCGACGATCTGACTCGACTGAAGGGAGTGGCGTGGGTAGTCTCACACGGTTCGTCGGCCTCCAACGGAACGCAAATCAGCCGGATTCGCACCGCCGGATCGAGGCCGTCGAACACCGCCTCGGTTCGTGCTCTAGTCAGACCCACTAGCATTTCCTGAACAGAGGTCACCCCGACCTGGGCGAGTAGATCGGTGATGGCTCCATACTGCGCGCGGAGCACTTCGTCGGGAACCAGGGCACGGATGAGTAGTGGCTCAGTTTGCCGCTGCCCCTCACCCAACCCTCTCCCGGTGGGAGAGGACGATGCCTCAGCGGCTGCCGGCCATACTTCCCCTCTCCCCCGGTGGGAGAGGGGCCAGGGGTGAGGGTGGTGGGAGCTGCGCAACTCTCCCACACCGGCAAACTGAGCCACTACCGAATCGTCGCCCGGACTGTCGCTAGGCAGCTGGAAGAGCTGCCGTGCTGAGCCCCCTTGAGCCGCTAGCAGCCACCTACTCGCACTGGCAACCGCCGGTAGTCTTGGCCTTGAAACGGAACTCTTCGCTCTGACCATCGAGGTGCCGGCTCTCCCCGTCGAGCAGCTCGATCTCGTCCTCGCGATAGGCGCAGTTCTTCGACTCTCCACAACTGCCCTCGCAGGCGGCCTTGGCTGCGGTTCGAACTGTGGTGTAAGCGTCCTTGATAGCGTTGGCTTTAACCGTGCTCCATGGACCGAACAGAGTGACCTTCACAGTGGGTGGGCCACAGTCGCCAGAGGATCGGCGAACACCGTCCCCCTCTTCTGGCGGCGCGAAGGCGATGCTGACGCGGGGTATCGAGAGCTTTGAGAAACCGCTGGCGTTGGCGGAAACCTGAGAGATATTGCTGGCGCTTGACTTGGACATGTCGATCCTCCGATCAGTAGTTCGGTGCTGAATTGCATCTTGGAGTTCGCTCCTTGGGTCTCCGATCTGACAGCCCGTAACAAGAAATGGCACGATCCCTCCGATTCACCTGAATCGATCGCACCTGCCCAAGCGATCTACCGCCGCTGACGCAGTGACGCAGTGACGCACCGCTGACGCACCGCTGACGCACCGCTGACGCACCGTGCAGGAGCTTGTCCCCAATTGGCCGCCGCCGATTGGACTGACCTTGTCCCAATCGACCCAACCCCCTGAAACCAAACAACTTACCCCTCCTCCACCCTCCCCAGGAACCGCCACCGCCTGCATTCTGGCAACTAAATAACAACGACAATCCATCGTGGCCATCGTTGGGATCTGGGAGGCATGGATGGGACTCACAGACCGGCAGATCCGAGCAGCTCAAGCCGAGAAGGTACGGAACACAGCAATAGATAGGTCCCAGGGTTGCGAGGTGGCTGGCGCCTTATCGGCGGCACCTACTCAGAAATTCTCAAGACCTCACCGTGTACAGCACCAGAAGTTGAAAGCGCTGGCCGCCTTGCAGGGCAAGACCATCAAGGAGTTCGTCCTGGCAAGCACGCTTGAGCAGGCCGATGATGACGCGAAACAGGCGCTCCACGAACTGGAGACGCTCCTCGACCGCCGCCTCAATCGTGCGAAGACCGAGGGCTA
>QIHU01000294.1 GCA_003231035.1 Acidobacteriota bacterium | reverse complement strand
CGGGGTTCTCGCGTAGCCCTTCGGGCAGCTCTTGGACCGCCTGTTCGCCCCGTTCCACGATCAGTTCCACCAGGGTCATATCGTCGAAAGTCGATAGCTTCTCGCTCTCTTCGGCGCGAATGTAGGTGTCGAGCAGGTGGCGCATGGCCGGCTCGTACATCTTCATGTCCACGTAGTCGCCGCTGTTGAGTTTGACCTCTTGGCGGACCTTCTCATAGTGACCCACCTCTGCCCGGATCGCCTGAGCCTCTTCCTCGGAGTACCCGGATTCGGTGATCTCATTGGCCAAGTTGGCGTAGGCTCGTAGATAGCCAGCGACTTGTTTGTACAGGGTGACGCGCTTGGGCTCGTTGTCCTTGATCTGCGTGGCGTTGCCGCTCTCAACCGCGCAAAAGTAGTGCAGGTAGTCTGCTGTGTCGCGCGGCGGCTCGACCGGCTCGCACAACGCCTTGATCGCCTCGCGCCTCTCTTCCAGTCGCTCGCGCCCAGCGTGCAGCCGGTCTTTCAGCAGCCCCGCTACGTCGGCCTTGTCATAGCCCTCGAAGGCCCGTGATCGACTGCTCTAGCGAGCGGAACAAATCCTTGTAATCGACGATGTAACCGTACTCTTTGTCTTCGCCGTCTAGCCGGTTGACTCGACAGATCGCCTGGAAGAGGCCGTGATCGCGCATCTGCTTGTCAATGTAGAGGTAGGTCGCTGGCGGAGCGTCAAAGCCGGTGAGCAGCTTGTCGACCACGATGAGCAACTTCATTTGCCCAGGCTCCTCAACGAAGCGCTTCTTGACCTGTTTCTCGAATCGATCGACCTTGTACATGGCCGAGTCTTCCGGCTCGTCGAAGTGGGCCGCCAGCATCTTCCGGTAAATGTTGAACTGGCGTAGCTTTTCTGTCAGCCCCTCGCCGCTTTCTTCCCCCTTGATGTCGGCGGGCGAGGGCTCATAGGAGGTGATGATCGCGCACTTGCCGGCGAGATCGCTCCCTTGGAACATCTCGAAGAAGCGACAGGCGGAATAGATACTGCTTGAGACCAGCAAAGCGTTGCCGTGGCCGCTCTTGAGCCGGTCGCGGGTTTCCATGTCGATCAAGATGTCGTTGACGATGGCCGACAACCGGTCGCGAGCGGAGAGAACCTTCTGCATCGTCCCCCAGCGTTGCTTGAGTCGTGCTTTGGCGAAGTCGGTGAGCCGCTGGGTCTTGAGCTCGAACCATTGATCCACTTTGGCCTGCGAAGTGATCCGCTGGTCAATGTCACGGGCCTCGTAGCGCAGATCCAAGACCACGCCGTCGCGCACCGCCTCGTCGTATTTGTAGGTGTGGATGTAAGGGCCGAAGGTCTCGATGCTGCGGCGCTTGTCGCTCTTGAGCAGCGGAGTGCCGGTGAAGCCGATCAGCATCGCGTCCGGCAGCAGTGTCTTCATCGCCTGGTGCAACTTGCCGGACTGGCTGCGGTGGCATTCGTCCACGAAGACGAACAGCTCGCCCTTGGCGCGGAAGTCGTGGGGTATATCTTGCTGGATGCTCTGGAGAAAGGAGTCGATATCCCCTTCTTCCGAGCCGCCGAACTTGTGGATCAGCGAGCAGATCAGCCACTCCTCGCTGGTGTTCAAGACGCTCACCAAGTCGGATCCGCTCCGGGTGCGGTAGATCTCTTCGCTGACCCCTTTGAAGACCTTCTCGATCTGGTCGTCCAACCCGGTGCGGTCGGTGAGGATCAGGACCCGGCTGTCGGCGACCTGCTCACGGATCCACTTCGCCAGCCAGACCATGATGAGGCTCTTGCCGCTGCCCTGGGTGTGCCAGAGGATGCCCCCTTCACGCCTCTCGACTCGTTCCTGCGCCGCCCGCACGCCGAAGTATTGGTTGTGGCGGCAGATCTTCTTGGTGCCGGCGTCAAAAACAATGAAGTCATGCACGAGTTCGAGCAGCCGCTCCTTGCCGCACAGCTGGCCCAGCTCGCGCAAGAGTGGGTTGTTGCCGGCCTCCGAGTGAGCCTCTTCTTCCTTCCAGCGCAGCCAGTACTTCTCGCGCGTCTCAATCACGCCGTAGCGCAGCCCTTCGGTCTCGTTGCCCGCCATCACCAGTTGCACGGTGGCGAAGAAGGGTTGAATAAACTCCTTCTGCTGGCTGGTCAAGTTTTGTCGGATCCCTTGCGTCACCGAAACCGTGGAGCGCTTCAGCTCCAGCACGCCGAAGGCGATCCCGTTGAGGTAGAGCACCAGATCCGGCCGCTTGGTGTTATCCCCCTGGACGGTCACTTCCTCGGCGATAGCGAAGTCGTTGTTCTCGACCTTCTTCCAATCGACCAACCAGACGGTGACGCTCTGTTCGCCCACCTCGGGCTTGACCTTGACCCCGTAGCGCAGCAGACCGTACACCTCGTGGTTGGCGTCATAGAGATTCTTGCTGCCGCTGAGTGCGGTGGCCTTGCTCA
>QIHU01000760.1 GCA_003231035.1 Acidobacteriota bacterium | reverse complement strand
CAGGTCAACACCAGTGCGGTCGAACATCGCGCCGCCACCATGGCCAAGCGGCGCGCGGTTAAGAAGAGCTGGCAGGCGGCCTGGCAACTGCGCGCCATCACCTGTATCGACCTGACCACCTTGGCCGGCGACGACACCCCCGGCCGGGTGCGCCGACTGTGTGCCAAAGGGCGGCAGCCGGTTCGCCAAGAGATCTTGGACGGCCTCGGAGTCGGTGACCTGGGCCTGCGCGTCGCTTCGATCTGCGTCTACGACGCGATGATCGAAACCGCCGTCGAGGCGCTCGCCGGCTCTGGAGTTCCGGTCTGCGCCGTCTCCGCCGGCTTCCCGGCCGGTCTCTCCCCTTTTGAACAGCGACTCGAAGAGATCCACCGCTCGGTAGCACGGGGAGCGCAAGAGATCGACATCGTCATCACCCGCGCCCATGTGCTGCGCGGCGACTGGCAGGCGCTTTATGACGAAATTCGCGCCTTCCGCGAAGCCTGCGGCGAAGCCCACCTCAAGACGATTCTCGCCACCGGCGAGCTCGGCACCCTGCGCAACGTGGCGCGAGCCAGTCGAGTGGCGATGATGGCGGGCGCCGACTTCATCAAGACGTCGACCGGCAAGGAGAAGGTCAACGCCACCGTGCCGGTGAGCCTGGTCATGGTGCGCGCCATCCGCGAGTACCAACAGCGCACCGGCTGGCGGGTCGGCTACAAGCCGGCGGGCGGCATTAGCACCGCCAAACAGTCGGTCGAATGGCTCTCCTTGATCAAGGAAGAGCTGGGCGACGCATGGCTGCGCCGCGACCTCTTCCGCTTCGGCGCCAGCAGCCTGCTGGCCGACCTCGAACGGCAGCTCGAACACCACCTCACCGGGCGCTACTCCGCCTCCTTCCGCCATCCCATCGGCTAAGCCCGGGTCATCCCCCAAGAGGAAAACAGTCCATGACCACCGCCCCGATTGCGCAGCTGTTCGAGACCATGGAGTACGGCCCAGCCCCGGAGGGCGCCGGCTCGGCCGAGGCGTGGATGGATCGGCACCAGCGTTGCTTCGGACCCTTCATCGACGGCCACCTGTGTCCCGCCTGCGAGCTGGGGGGAGAAAGTTTCACCACTTTCAACCCGGCGACCGGCGAAGAGTTGGGACAGATCACCCAGTGCGGCGAACGAGAGGTCAACGCCGCGGTGGCCGCCGCCCGCAAGGCGCAACCCGGCTGGCACAAACTCGGCGGCCATGGCCGGGCGCGCTACCTCTATGCCATCGCCCGCCAAGTGCAGAAGAACTCCCGGCTGCTGGCCATGCTCGAAACCCTCGACAACGGCAAGCCTATTCGCGAAACCCGCGATATCGATGTGCCGCTGGTCGCCCGCCACTTCTACCACCACGCCGGCTGGAGCCAGCTGATGGCGAGCGAGCTGGCGGACCAAGTTCCTCTCGGCGTCGCCGGCCAGATCATCCCGTGGAACTTCCCCCTCCTGATGCTGGGGTGGAAGATCGCTCCGGCGATCGCCATGGGCAACACGGTGGTCCTCAAGCCGGCCGAGTTCACCAACCTCTCGGCGATCGCCTTCGCCGAAATTTGCCAACAGGTCGGCTTGCCCCCCGGCGTCGTCAACCTGGTCACCGGCGATGGCCGCACCGGCGAGTTGCTGGTTAACCATCCCGACATCGACAAGATCGCCTTCACCGGCTCGACCGAAGTCGGCCGCGTCATCCGCCGCGCCACCGCCGGCAGCGGTAAGAAGCTCTCCCTGGAGCTGGGCGGAAAATCCCCCTTCACCGTCTTCGACGACGCCGATCTCGACAGTGCCGTCGAGGGGGTGGTCGACGCCATCTGGTTCAACCAGGGCGAGGTCTGCTGCGCCGGCTCCCGGTTACTGGTGCAGGAGGGGATCGCCG
>QIHU01000649.1 GCA_003231035.1 Acidobacteriota bacterium | reverse complement strand
GTGAGCCAAGCCAGGATTTCGGCCTCGCTGACCGGGCGGCCGATCTTTTCCTCCATTTCGGGCGGCAGTTCGTCGAGCGAGCGCGGTGACTCGAGGGCCTCGTTGAGCTGAAAGACGAGTTCATTGTGCGAGAGGGCCGTGTGGAGCGCCGGCGAAACCGCGCCACCGGGCAGACCGCGAGCGCACGGTAGGCGCTGCGCACGGCTCCATCGCGACCCGCCTCGGCGTCTATCGCGCGCACGCAGGCCTCGAGCAGCTCAGCCGGATCCTTCTCCGGTGCGGGCGGAATCGAGCGCTCACCCTGCCACACCTCCGGCTCGTAGGACTCGCCTACGGTCACCACTTCCTGCGCCGGAACCCCGAAGAAGCGCGACGCGAAGTCGCGAGCCGCATCCGGATTCTTCCTGTCGACGATCGTGGCCGAGGTGGCGACGCAGACCGTATCGCCCGCCCCGCGACCGCAGAAACTGCGCAGCCGCCGGACCAGGCAGGCGGTCTCGGCCCCCCGAGCGCCGGTGAAGGTGTGAGCCTCGTCGAAGACCAGGAAGTCGAGTCGGGCGTCGGCGAAGAGCCCTATGTCGTGCTGGCGCGTGAGCAACAGCTCGAGCTGTTTCACGTTGGTGAGCAAGATGCGGGGTTGCTTCCCCGGCTCGCGCATCCTCTGCCGGGAGCAGATCTCCTCGGCGGGATAGACCGTCTCACTGCGTTTCTGACGCGCCGGCGGGGAGCCGGATGCCGGCCACGTCGCTCTCGTTCTCGGGGGTCTTGCCTACGTACATGCCGAAGGGGATGCCCGTCCCGGCGAGCAGAGCGCGCAGGCGGCCGAGCTGGTCCTCGGCAAGTGCATTCATCGGGTAGACCAGCACGGCGCAGATCCCGGATGGGGCGTCCTCGTCCTTCAGCTCGAGGCAACGGCTCACGATGGGATAGAGGAAGCACTCGGTCTTGCCCGAGCCGGTGCCCGTGGAGATGAGTGTCGTCTTTCCACCGCAGATCGCGCGGATGGCTTCTTCCTGGTGGCCGTAGACTTGGATGATCTCATCCGGGATGCGCTGGCGTAGGTGCGGATGAAGGACCCCTCCGGCGATCAGGTCCTGCACCGCGGATCCCTGCCGGAACGAGCGCGACAAACTGATATAGGGACCCTTAAGCAGCGGCGATTCCCGCGTCTGGTCGAGGGACAGTAGCTGGCGCATCTGCCGATGCAGCCGCTCGTCCGCAAAGGGGTAGGCGGTGAGTTGGTAACGCAGGAAGCTCTTGACGACCTTCTCGGTATAGACGACGGGGTTGAGAGCCATGATCAGGTGTCTCCCTGGCGGTGTTTGCGGACGTTGAGGACTTTCCAGCGCAGCGCCGGGTGATAAGCGAACCGATCGATCTCTTCTTGGTCGCCTTCGAACAGACCCTCCAGGGCTAAGCGACCCTCCGCCAATTCGTTCATATAGAGCGTTTCCTCCGGGCGAAGATCAAGCAATGCTCCCAGCCGCTGCCAGGCGGCGGCAACGAGCTCGCCTGCTTCTACACTCCGGCCCTGGGCCAGCACCGGCAGCAGCCGCTCCTCCACCTCCTGTTGGGTCAACTGTGCTTCGAGCCGCTCTCGACCGTAGGTCCCAAGGGGGTGATCCAGCGTCCCGGCAATCGCCACGAAACGCGCACGGAAAGCAGGCTGCCCAAGACATGCCACGAGATCGGGAGCCAGGTTGGCCACATCCCAGGCGTCGCGGGCCGCGCAGCGTTCCAGCAGGGCGAGCAGTTTGCCGGCAAGGAGTTCATCGTCCCCGACGCAGGGCAGCGAAGGCCGGTCCAGCTCCCCGGGCTGCCAAAGCTCGCGGCGAACGGGCGGGACGAAGGGAGTTCGGAAGAGGAAGTTGAGGTCCACCTCGATGCGATCCTGCGGACCGGAAGCGGAACGGTAGTCGAGGTAGATCTTGCGCCCAGCGAAGGCATCGGCGGATTGCTGGACGCGGTAGCCAGAGCGTCGGGCAAGCTCGACCACGGTCTGTTCCACCCGAGGGCGGTCCTCCAGCATGGCCGAGCGCTCCGCGGCCCCGACGTAGTTGAAGTCGAGATCGACGGAGAGCCGGGTCGGGGCCCCGTAGCCCAGGTTGAGGGCCGTGCCGCCCTTGAGGACGAGTGCCTCCTTGAGAAACGCGTGCCGCCCCACATCGCCGGCGAACTCCCCCAGACGCGCGACCTTCTCCAGGGTCGCCACCGCGAACCCACTTTCGGCGGCACAGCGTTCGAGATACTCGAGGCTAGGGCTCATCGGGTCCTCCGGTTTGCTCCAGCTCGCGTGCTACCACCAAATTCCAGCGCCGGAAGAACCGGCCGCCCCGCCGCCTTCGTTCGAGGTACTGGGGGGAGGCCGGCACCTCTTTCTCCCACCGTCTCAGAACATCCTCCGAGACATGAAAGCGGTTTCGGAAACGCTCGAGGAACCAGCCCGTGGCGGCCCAGAGCTTGGCGGCGCCATAGCGCCGGAGTCCAGGGCGGTGAAGCCGCCGGCCGAAACCAGCAACTCCTCATGGCCACCCACCAGGGAAGGGCGGCGGAACCCTTCGACCAGGGTGCGTTCCGGTCCGGTGCACGCCAGCATCTTCCCCCGGTGCTCGATCCGGCGTGACCCGAGAGGCTGCCCATCCTCGCCCCTCATGGCGGCGGGGACTTGCAGAAAGCGGATGCGCATGTCCCCGAGCTGGAGGTCCTTGCGCCGCCGCGCGGTGAAGACGGTGCAATCGCGCCAGGCGGAATGAGCCGCCCCGAGAAGTTCGAGGGCGCTGTGGTGGCAGAACAGGGCATCGGGGCGCTCGACGGCAGCGACCTGCAGCGCGTCCGGTTGAAAGCGATCGGGCGCGATCCCTGCCGGGACGACGGCGTAGAGCCCGCGGGCCAGGAGCTTCAGCTTGCCCCGGTCGAGGTGGTAGCGCAGGCGCTCCCGCGCCCG